>CAMYKY010000008.1 GCA_947259165.1 uncultured Acidobacteriota bacterium
GACCCAGGAATCCCTCTCCCCTTTGGGGGAGAGGGCGGTGAGCGAGCCTCGCCGGGTGAGGGGGAATTTCTCGCAGCATGAATCCGTCGAATCACAGTTGCTCACCCGACGGAGCAAAGCGACGTCTCCGTGAAGCTCTCTCCCCCAGGGGAGGAGAAGTTAAGCTGCTCTCCGTAATCAAGGCCGTTCACCTGCGCGTGAATCTAGTTTCCGATCAGTCAGTGGAGGTTGTCACTTCCTACTGGTACCGTTAAAGTCTCTCGATGTCGCTCGCCGCCGGAACGCGTCTCGGCATGTATGAGATCGGCCTGCCGGCGCTCATCGTCTAACGTAGCCGACAGTCGCCTACGGGAAAGAAGAACGCATGAAGGATATTGCTGAAGCAACTCTAATCACGGTGTTGCTGCTCGTCGGATTCTGTGGGCCGGTTTCTTCGCAAGAGCCGCCGACCAAACTGCAGAGCGTCGATACCGATACTCCCGCCAAATTCGCGGGTCTCATCACCTTCGCGTATTACGAGAAAATCGAAGAGGCGGAGAAGTTCTACACCGAAATCATGGGCCTCGAGAAGTCCTATCACCGTCCGAGAACGAGGGTTTTTCAAATCACGCCAACAGCCGCCCTCGGTTTGATGGATCTAAACGCGGTTGAAGATGTTGAACTGAAGGACAAAGCCGCCGGCTTCAGCTTCATCGTTGCCGATGTGGAGGGCGTCGATAAGTGGGCAACTTATCTGAAATCAAAAGGCGTTGATATCCTGGTTGAGCCCAGCGACGGGACGAGAACGCCCGTGAGGTCCGTTCACTTCTTGGACACGGACGGCTACGACATCGAGATTTTCGCGTGGCTCCCCGATGCACAGATGATCAAGAAGTGATCTTTCCCTATGGAATCGTGAATCTCCGAAAAAGCGCGTCACCGAGGTAGAATGAGTGATGACTAGTGAGACGAACGACGCAAGAGAAGAGGTGTCGGATATCGTCTCTCAGCGCCTGTTCGAGGCTGAGGCGCTGTTTCGGGACTTCGAGCAGGTGACCCCTTTCGAGTTCAGAGCCTTCGTCAAAACCTTCGACTCGTTCGAGGCATTCGAACGCTGGAAAAGTGTCCAAGACAACCCCTGGTACCGGTAACCGAATTCTTCGGGTTTGCCGGCTGTTGAACGAACACGATGTCCTCTACGTGCTTGCCGGTGGCGTAGCGGCCAACCTGCACGGCGTCGTTCGGGCGACGAGGGACGTCGATATCCTGGTGCCGAAGGACAGAACGAACATGGAGCGCCTGCTCACTGCTTTGTCGAAGCTTCCTAACGGCGTGGCTCGGGAGTTAGACGTCGACGAGATTCGCGACAAGCCGATCGTAATTGTAGGAGACGACCCACGCGTGGATATTCTCACCGTCGCCTGGGATCTCCACTACGACGAAGCCAAGGTCTCGGCGATCGTTCATCTCCGCCCGGCGACACGCATACGACCGTGTGGCCCTTTGGGTGCTCTAAACTCGCTCCCCGGCGCGATGAAAACCGCTACTCGTAGTGCTCCTTGTACATTCCACGGCGGAAGAGCCAGCCTCCGAGCCAGCCCAGGTATTTGAGGGCCGGGTAGCGGACCTTCAAGTCGATCAGCTCGATCAGATTCCCGTCGCAGTCCTTGACGAAGAAGAACGTGTGCCCGTGCTTCGACTTCTCGACCTCGCTGACGATCTCCACTCCCTGCTCCACTAGATAATCGTGCCACTTGTACGAGTCCTTCACGTCGAAGCTGATGTGCGTCATTCCCACGCGGCTCCACACTACTTCCTGGGCCGGTTGTTGCGGGGTGAACTCGAAGATCTCGAGCATCCCACCACCTGGAGTCCGCAGCCAACCGATCTTGCACTTCGCGTCTTCGGCGTCGACGCCGAAGAAGGTGCGCACCTTTACCGGATCACTGTCGGAGACACCGACGAGGCGGCACCCGAAGTGCTCGGCGTAGAACTGAACGAACCTGTCGAAGTTGGCTACCGTGATGGCGGTGTGACTCAACGATCGTGCCTTCATACAATCCTCGCTTATCTCAACTGGCTCAAATGGGATTCCTGGATATGGTCGGCCGTCCTGAGGGCCTGGGCGGCGATGGTGAGGGCCGGGTTCACCGCGGCCGAAGACGGGAAGAAGGATGCATCGACGACGAACAGATTGTCGACGTCGTGGGACCGACACCAGGGATCCAGCACCGATGTCTTCGGATCGGCACCGAAGACCACGGTACCGCACTGGTGCGTAGTATTGAAGTCACCGGTAGGGATCGCTATCGTGAACCAGGCTCCAACCTTACGAAGCAACCTCTTGGTGAGGGCGACGAGCTCACGATGGGACTCGACGTTGGAAGGCTCCCGTTGAAGCCGGATGCGCCCGTCGGTCGTGACGCTCACGCGGTTGTCGGGAATGGGCAAGTCTTCGCTCATGGCAAGCCACTCGACGCCGCGGGCAAACCACGCGTTGTAGGCCCAAGTGGGCACTTGGCGGGACCCCGGAGGCCCCGCGGCCCTGGCGATGGCGGCGTGGGAGCGTCCCTGCGACTGAAGCTGTCCGAGGGGGTAGTCGGCATCGGGACCACGCAGGTAGAAATCGTTGATGGCGACGGTCTTTTGAAACGCCGTGTCGTGGCGGGGCGGCATGAAGGCGCCGAGCATGGTGGCGACGTGGGACATGTAGTTGCGCCCCACCAGGCCCGACGAGTTCGCCAGTCCGTCGCGATGCACCTTGCTGGTCGAGCGCAGGAGTAGAGCGGCCGAGTTCACCGCGCCACATGCGACGACGAAAAGCGGCGCTTCGACGCGGACCGACTGTCCGTCGCGTGTGACCTCCGCCGCGACAACCTTGTCGCCACTTCCGTTGGTTATCAGCCGCTCGGTATAGGCGTTAGTCCACAGCGTGACGGACTCGTGCTCAAGCGCGGGCGTTACCGAGCAGACGTCGGCGTCGCTCTTCATCCGTAACTTGCAAGGATACGAATTACAGGTGTTGCAGAGGATGCAGCCGTCGGGCTCGCCCGGTCGCAACAACCCAAGGGGCAGGTGCGACGGGTGCAGCCCGAGAGCCTGCAGTCGTTCGACGACCAAGGCGATGCGCCCCTGGTGCTCCACGGGCGGGTACGGGAACGGTCCTCGCGGCGGCTCGGTCGGGTCGGACCCGTTTTGGCCATGGACGTGATAGAGCCGCTCGGCGCGATCATAGTAAGGAGCAAGCGTCTCGTAGGTAATGGGCCATGCGGGTGAGACTCCGCCCCGGTGCTGGATCTCGCCGAAGTCCTCGCGCCGCAGACGATACAGCACGGTCCCCCAGAATTTCGAGTTGCCACCGACACAATAGTGAGTGTAGGGAACGAACTCGTTACCGAGTCGGTCGAGCCAGCGCTCGGACGTTCGATACCGGAGATCACCCCAGACTGCCTGGGGACTCCAGTTCTCGTCTTCCTGGGGAATGAAGTCGCCCCGCTCGACGATGAGAATGCGCACACCCGAAGCCGCCAGGGCGTTGGCCAGCGTGCCGCCTCCGACGCCGCTACCGATGATGACGATGTCGAAGCATTCGCTCACGTGCGGGCGCGCTCCATGGAATCCGCGCTCGCGTACACCGCGTCCATCAGACGATGGTCGTCCATCGCCCGCTCGAGACTCATCTCTGGCGTGTGTCCGTTCCGGATGGCGCCGACGAAGTCGCGATACATGGCACGGTATCCGCGGATGTCCCGCCAGCCGGGCAAGAGCTTGAAACACGGTAGGTGTCGACGTTCGCCGCGCGCGAAAATGAACGCGCCGTTAGACTCGAAGGTGATGATGCCCTCGCGGCCGAAGAGCTTCGACAGGCGAAGCCCACGGAACAGAGACGGAATCTCGCGCGAATAGTACAGGGCACCCGCCGCACCGTTTTCGTATTGGAAGGCGGCCAGCATACTCTTGCGACGCCCGTCCCCTCCGAGCGGTCCGTCCCCGGCCGGCGGCGGCCGGTAACCCTGGATCGTGCGGATCCGAGGCCCCAGGTTTCCGGCGATGTGCAGCCAGTGGATGCCTTCCTCGAAGAAGGCATCGCCGCCCGCCATTTCCTCATCGTTACGCCAGTCCTCGCCCGTTTTGGGCTTCTTCATGATCGTGACGAAGTGTCCGAACACCAACTCTCCGATGACGCCGCTGGCCAGGAGTCGGCGAAGCTCGACGCAAAGCGGTTTGTAATGATCGTTTTCACCTACCAGCACCACGCGACCGGTCCGAGCGCGCGCGTCGATGACGCTCTGATAATCATCGAGGCGGGGAAACGCAGGCTTTTCCACCAGGACGTGCTTCCCCATTTCGAGCGCACGCAGAACCAGTTCGAGATGATAGCGCGGCGGCACGGCCACCACCACGGCATCGACCGCGGGATCACGAAGCGCCTCGTCGTAGCCCCCGTAGTGTCCCACCCCCGCGAATCGGCGCTGATACTCGGCGGCACGTTCCGGGTCACGACTCGCGTAGCTACAGACCAAGTCGGAGCCCATCTTCTGCAGATGCCGACTGTGTACACCGGTGATGAACCCGCATCCGAGGAAGCAGAGGTGAACCGGCTTCAACCAGCGCCTCCGCCCCACCCTGGGCGCCGGCAGGGCGCAACCGAGCGATCGCGCTCAAGGGCCTTCAATTCCGGGTCGTCGTAAACGCTGCGCTGCAATCCACCCTCATACAATCGCGACATGGTAGCAGATGAGTCGAATGGACCGCAGTGGCGGTGCCGTCTATCCAGAGCGAATGGACGATGTTATCCGCCTCATAGGTGCTCGTCGCGCAACCAAGGAGGAAGTTCGCTTGTTACATCACTACTTCTAGAGATACATCGAGACGGCCTTGCGTCCAAAAAGGAACGAAAAGCGAACACCTAGTCCGGGCTAGCTTCGTATCGAAAACTATCTGCGTCGGATAGCAACATGTTGCTAGAGCGATCAGCAAAAGGGTCGTCACTCGCGAACCACTTGGTGTTTCCCGTCTGATAGTTCCGGCACCAGTCGGAGGACCTGACTGACCCGATGCGACCTTTTCGTCGACGCATCACGTGGGACATCGGAATTATCCGGGAATTGAACGAGGAGGACTTTGCACGCGCTATTCCACCCAGGCAAAGAGAACGCCTCATTCGCGGGCAGATCGAAGCCGAAAAGGAGTTCGCCGCGCTTCGCCGTTTTGCCGGCTTGACGCAAGAAGAATTCGCAGAAGCCTTGGGCATCAGCGTTCACACGCTGCGCAACTGGGAGCAGGGACGAAGGAACTCCGGACGGACCAGCGTCGCACTTCTCCGAATTGCGGCCCGCCACCCACGGGTTCTCCGGTAGAACCTCGCCAAGCCGGGGTGATCCTTGGTATTGGGGGTGGGAATCGAACGGCAAGTCGCGAGAAGTTGAAGCATCGGCGTCCCAAAATTTTGGGGAGGGTCATCGCTCCCCACGCCGGTGGTATCGTGCGATGTCCGTAAAGAGCGTCAACTTCCCGTAGCGGAAGCGCACTGATACAGCGACGGCCAATATTCCAAGCAGAATTGCTAGTGTACCGATCAATCCGCCTTCGGGCCCAAACGCACCACCCGTCCATGCATCCGGACCGCTCTGCTCGATAGCGGCAAACGTCGCGGGAAAGAACGTCGTACCGCTGACCGGAAAGCCAAAGACGTTTCCTTGAAAAAAATTCCAGGTGATGTGCGTGCCGATTGGAATCGCCAGACTACCGGTCAATACGTAGCCCATGCCCAGAAAAATACCTGCCAGGGCGATGTTGGCGCAGCCGACAAAGGTTGCGTCGGGACGGATTGCGTGGGCAATTCCGAATAGACCTGAAACGACAAGCCACGAACCAGTCAACGCCCACCGCGAGCCGATGACATCCAGGTTGAATCCCTCGGCCAGGTTGAGCATGAGGTATCCGCGAAAGGCCAGCTCTTCAGCCACGCCCACGGTCAGATAAAAAAAGGCCGGGAGAAGAATGGCTACCATGAATAACGGGCTACCCTCAGCCGTACGAAACGTCTCTTTTATCGTGATCCAACCCGCCGCAATCTCCACCAAGAAGATGGCCGCCATCAGAAAGGCGCCCAGCATTAATCCAAAGCCGAGGTCAATCCACCAGTTCCTCGTGATCGCCACGCCGGTATCGGAAAACGCGCGTCTGTCGAGAAAACGAGCAGCCAGCCAAATCGCAATCACCGTCGCCACATTGGCCTGAAGCTGCCCCATGTACGGCGACCGAATTGCTCCGAGCCCGGCGAACAGGGTTCCGATGGTGATTGTGATGACGACAAGGAACAAGGCTGCGCCCAACAGTCGCCACAAAGCACGCAGGCGACGTTCGTTGCAGTTCCAAAAGATGCTTGTCAAATAAGAGAGACCGGATCTCATTACTTCTCCAAGACTCATCTCGTCTAAGCGGCCGCCATATCCTCAAAGAAGATCTCTTTCACTTCCCGGGTGCTTCCGCCATCAACTGTTACTCAGGCCGCTAGAAGCTCGTGCACGGTCGGCAGCCGGCTCGGCACGGCGAACGTGATTATCGTCGACGAGTCTTCCGAGTTTTTGAGCGCTTCCTCGAATCGCCACGCGGCGCCTATTAACGCTCTTCGTTCGACCTTCACAATACGATCATTCCTCCGCGTCTTCAGGACATGCGCATAGACAGCCGCCGCGCCAAAGACTCGACGGACTCCGTGACGCTCTTCTCGTAGAAATCGAATCCGTCGGTGACGATCAAGGGAAGTTTCGAGAACTCCATTCGGCTCGAGACGTCACGAATCAGCGCCAAAGTGTTCCGGTAGCTGCGTCGCCCAACGATTGTCGATGGCCAGAGGCGAGACCAAACTTCGATCGACGGCGAAGACCCACGTCGGCCAATCCTTGCTTCCGGCGAACGTACGAATCTCGTCCGCCTGGAGCTCCTCGACAGCGAAACCGATGGTCATTCCGTGGTTGAAGCGACGGCACGCATCGGCGGCCTTGTCGAGCCAGCGCGCCACGGTGTTCCACGCGAGACCCTTGACCCGAGCAGTCGCCCAGATGCTGACGCCCTCGACTCTGAGGGCGACAACCTCGTCGAAAGAAGCTCTCCGATGCTGGAGGCGGTAATAAGGCGTGCCCTTCGTTGACGCAAACCGTCTTTCCACACTCAACGCAGCGGTTTCGACGCCGTCGCCCGGCTCTCGTTTTGTAGAAACCGTGACGGACGATGTTCCCGGCACCGACTTTGCCGTGCAGCGGACACGTGGGATTGAAACATCTGCAATTACTCACTCGGCTTGGCCTTCACGAAGATCTATTTCTTGCGACATTGGGCTCAAACTCTAGCATGCAGATGGGTTATGGTCTGGCCACCAACACTTGATTGCGGAAGCACCGCGACGAGGCTTTGACACGAACAAGTAACATGTCCCTCAAATCGGTTCAGGCTTTGACGTAGGTAAGCGAACAGTGAGCGTGCTGCCCTGGCCGAGCTTTGACTCGACCGTGATGTCTCCTCCGTGCCGCTGAGCGATGGCCTGTGCGGCGGGAAGGTCGAAGCCGGCCGCCACTCGTCTGCCGTGGCGGCGAAGGGTCACGTCGAAGAGCGCTCGCTGCGTTTCTTCATCCATTCCGTCACCGTTGTCTGAGATTTCGATGAGGACGGCGTCTTCTTCCGAACGGGTGGAGATCGCGACCAATCCCGACCGTTCGGGTAGAGCCTCGAACGCGCTTCGAAGCAGGGTCATGAACATTTGGTTGACCTCCCGTGCGTTGACGTAGAGCTCGGGCAACCCTGGCGCGTGCTGAAGCTCGATGCGTCCATGAACACCGAGCTCTGGGGGCAACAGCGAAATGACCGTGCGTAACTCCTCATCCAGTCGCACCTTCTGAAACTCCGCCTCATCGAGGTGCGCGAAGGCGCGAAGGGAGTTTTCCGTGGCTTCGATGCGATCCAGCGCCTTCGCGATCGTGCTGAGGACGCTCGTCGCCACCTTCACCGCCCGTTGGCCCTTCTCGGAGTGCTCCGGAAGCTCCGCGTCGATCTTCTCGAGTGCGCGCCGTTGGGTGTCGATGCCGCTTTTGGCCACGCCGAGTGGACTGTTAATCTCATGGGACACACCGGCCACTAGTCGGCCCAGCGCTTCCACCTTCTCTCGCATGACGAGCCGGAGTTGGTCGCGCTGGAGCCGTGCGTTCTCGACCTCGCTCGTGATGCCGGCCCGAATGGTCCGACGAGCGACGGCGTCAATGAAGGAAACCGCAGCGGTAATGCCCGCCGTGAACAGCACCGTCGTCGCCAACTGGGGCGCGTCCATAGCGGCCCCTGCCATCGTCTCACGCAGATCGCTCGAGAAGACAATGGACGGGTCCAAAGCCGCGTAGACCGCGGTTACCAGCAGCGCACCCGTCGCGGTGGTGCCAACGATGATCGGGTAGCGTGGACGCAGGGCCAGACCGTTGATGACGGTGAAGGCAATGACGACGATCGGAACCTCGGTCTTGAAGATAGATGCGGGGCTCAGACCGGTGTCCTTGCTGAAGACAAAGGTCAGAACGAAGGTGGAGACGATCAGAAGGGCGTCGATGATCGCTCCAAGCAATCCTACGACAGAGACTTTGCTCCCCACCTTCAAAAGAAAGAAAAAGTAGACGTTGATACCGGCTACACCAAACATCACACCCAAAAACAGGAACACAGCCAGGGGATCGAGGCCGAGCCTGGCCGTTCCTCCCGCGGTGTAGAGCAGTCCAGGAATGCCGATCGCGCACAGACCAATCCGGCCGATCACGGGCACCCGAAGACCACGAACTTCCCGCTCGAACAGCAGCTCGTCCACGGCATGCGAGATCTCTCGTTCGCTCCTTACTTGCACGGGGGAGGACATGATTGGTATGTCGGCATTATGCCACGCTCACGGATGTTCCTCGCTGAAGGGAGAGAGCGATTGCTCTAGCTCTTAGACGACGCAGAGAAACGAACCCATCGGCACGACATCACCGCAGTAAAGGTCTTCGTGGACTTGGCCCGCAGGGATCGACGGATAGCGATTCCGCGGTGGCGGCGCCCGCAATCGATGCTGCGCTCTCGATTACTATTGTCTTGAACCGACTCGAAGAGCTGGAGCAGCCTGTTCCTAGTGAGAATCTGAAGACAGAAGCGAACGCTAGCATGCCAGCCTCAGTTAGCGCGAAAATGGGTTGGTACCGGGGGCGGGAATCGAACCCGCACATCTTTCGATAGGGGATTTTAAGTCCCCCGCGTCTGCCGTTCCGCCACCCCGGCGCCCACATTCGGCGATGTCGAAACTTTAGCACAGCCCACCCGGGCATTAGTGTCCAGGTCGGTTTTTCATGGCGGTGAACACGGCAAGCACCAGCACGACGACCGGCACGGGGAGTTGCGCGGTGTCACCGGCGCGCGCGAGCGTCGCGATCGCACCGAGGATCGTACAGATGACCAGGATCGCACCGTAGAGTCGCGTTTTCGGTATCAGTATCAGTACCGCGGACGCGGCTTCGATGAAACCGGCAACGTAGACGAACCAGCTCGGGTAACCCCAGCCCGCGAAGTGCTCCATATGCATCGGGAGTCCCGCTAGCTTGGTGCCTCCGGCAAACAAGAACAAGAGTCCGAGTAAAACGGAAATGATCGTTCCAACCCACTTCATCGCTTCCTCCTCGTGACCCCGCCATTAGAGAGACGAGCACCCAAGCATAGGTTTCGATCGCAGCGAACGTTCGCGCTAGAAGAAGCGCAACGAGTAGGTGAACTTAATTCCTCGTCCGATCTCTGGTGCGAAGACTTTGATGAAGTTCGTGTGCATGCGGTAAAGCTCGTTGGTCAGATTGAACGCATTGACCGTGAAAATATGGGCGACGTGGGTGCGCGCCAACAGATACTGCCCCTTGATGTTCAAAACCAGGTACCCGTCGGTTGGCAGCTCGTCGCGGAAAACATCGTCCTGTCTCGCGGACCAAACCAGCTCGGGTGCAACCGTGAGGCTCCTATACGGGATCTCGAACTCGAGACGGCCGTGAAATGGCGGGATGCGGGGCAGAAATTCCTCGGTCTCGGTGAACTCGGCGTTGACGAAGCCGAAGCCGGCTTTTAGCCATAGATACTCGACGAGGCGGAAATTCGCTTGCGCGTCGAAGCCGAGAAAGCGGCTGTCGGCTTGTTCGAATGGTGCGAGCCGCAGTCCGTCAACGATCTCGTCCTGGACATCCGCAAAAACGAAATCGTTGATGTCGTAGTAGAAAACGTTGAAATCGGTATCGATACCAGAGCCTCGTCCCTTGACGCCGAAGTCCAAGCCGGTGATCTTCTCGTGCTTCAGTGTGGGGTCGCCAATCTCGAAGGCGAGGTTTCCGACGTGGGGTCCGAAGTTGTAGAGCTCGTCCAGCGCGGGTGCGCGGTAGGAGCTCGTGAAGTTGGTCACAAAAGCAGCGTTGTCCAGGAAATCGTAACGAAGTCCTGCGGAGCCGGAAAAGCCGGTGAACGAGCGCGGGATCGTGTCGGGCCCTTCCACATCGATGGGCCGCGGGTCGGGGTTGTAGTCGTTGTGCTCGACTCGGCCGCCGAACGACACCGTGGTCTTCGCTCCGACGGCGAGCTCCTCATAGATGAAGCCGGCAAACGCGTTGTGCTTCGTCGGTGGGGCTAGCGCTTCCTCACCGGTTACCAGGTAGTCGCGGTGTTTGGCCCAGAAGCCGAATCGACCCGTCAGGTTCGCCGTCCGTTTCTGCTCGACCTCTGCCCGAAGCAGGAAGATATCATTACTAAAAGATGAGCCGATGGACTCGATGCCGTCCTCGATCTCGATCTCGTCGTGGTTCCAATCGATGTATTGGAGGATCACGCGCGTCGAATCGACGAAAGAGTTTTCGAGACCCTGGAGGCCGACGTCGAGGCGCATGTGCTGCCGGCGCTGGTCGTTGTCGATCTGAAAGGCCTCCCCTTCATGCTCCTCGTCTCCGTCTTCGTGAGCGTGAAGCTCGCCCGCGCCCGGGATGCCGAAGCGTCCGTCCTCAATACCGAAGGCAACGCTGAAAAAAGCGCGCTCACCGTAGTAGCCGGCGCCAATGTTGCCGTTCGCCAGATTGGACGCCGAGTTTTCGACAACTCCCTCGGGAGTGCTGTAGTCATCCGCCTTGCGAGCGCCGCCGCCGGCCCACGTCATGAATCGACCGCTGCCGTAGCGAAGGTTCGCATTGCCGCCGAGTTGGTCGTTCGTCGTCCCGGCATCGAAGAGAACTTGTCCTCGCATCCCTTGCGGTTGGGAGCGCCGAAAACTGTCGTGAGGCGTGATCGCGTTAACGACACCGCCCACGGCGTTGCTTCCGTAAAGAAGCGTGGCCGGTCCACGAATGACCTCGATGCGCTCCAGACTCGCGGGATCGATCGTCACATTGTGGTCACCAGATTGGCTCGACAGATCACCGGAACTCGTGCCGTCTTGCATGATCAGCACGCGATCGCCGTCGAAGCCTCGAATGATCGGCCGGCTGGCGGCAGGACCGAAACTTCGCTTGGTAACACCGGCTTCGTTTTGGAGCGCTTCGCCGATGTTTCCTGCCATGTCGCGCGCGAGCTCAATCGAGTCCAATGTCGTGATGGCGTTGAACTGCTCCATGGCCGTCGATTCACCACGAGCGCTCGTGGTCACGGTGATCTGGTCACGGATCGGCGACAAGGCCAACGCGACCGACGCCTCCACGGTCTCTCCTCCAACGACGACCACCATGGTCCGCTCCGCGCTGAGATGCTCGCGCTCGACGAGGAGCTCATAGGAGCCGGGAGGAACGCCTTCGAACTTGTAGCGACCCTCGCCGTCCGTGGTCGTGAACTCACCGAGGCCGATCAGAATCACCACCGCGCCGTGGAGCGGCTCCCCGCTGACGCCCAGCGTCACCAAACCGGTGACGACTCCGCCTTCTTGAGCGTCGCTGCCGCCGGGGACGAGGCACGCGAGAGCGGCGACAGTCAGAAAAAATAACTTCAAGCAATCCTCCCGGTATCGATGGGAACACGAATACGAGAACGGCCCCGGGTTGTGGAGCCGTCGCGAAAGGGAGTTACGCCGGGGGGGCGCGGGGAGAGCTAAAGTTGACGATGGGACGCGACGTCAGTGTTTCTTCGAAAGCGGGAGCGAAGGACGCGGGGGCGGCCGGTCTCTCGGGACCGAGCACCGCCGTATGCTCCTGAAGCGTCTGCTGGCTCGCCTTGCAGACGAGACAGTTCCGGCCGTCGACCTCGTCGTGAGGCACGAACTCCATCGACACGATCGCCAGCGCGGCGCAACACACCGCGAACACCAGCCATCGCGGGCACTGTCGAAACTGCTGGAGAACCGCCATGGTCTTCACCTGAAAAATAGCACGACGCGGAAGGCTCTGCAAAGTGAGCCAGCGACCAGTCGTCCAGCTCCATCGCCCACGGTGTAGCTAGTGGACTGTAACAGATATTCGTTGCCAAAATCGCAGGCCCTTTTGCGCGCTGGCTGCGTTCTCGAGCATTAGTTGCAGTTCGGCCTTCGGCCTTGGGCAAATATCTAGATATACCGTCGTCATCACGCCTTGCCAGCCCCCAAAATAGCCTCACGATTTGCGCAACGAATATCTCTTACAGTCCGCTAGAACAGGAAATCGTTCAATACGCGATCGATATCAAGATAAATCATGGTGATGGCAATCGTGTTGATGAATCCGTGTGCGAACACCGGGTACCACAAGTTGTACCCGTGGACGACGAAGATAGCACCGAACAGGAACCCGATCAGTCCGGTGCCTATCATCCCGGCGGGGCCCTGGTACATATGGGCGATGCCAAACGGAACGGCCGCGGCCAGGATCGCGATCCAGATCGATGCAGGACCGGAGCCCAACAATTTGTGGACACGGGTGACGACATACCCTCTGAACGCGAACTCTTCGATGAACGCGGCCAAGAGCCAACCGACGGCAATCATCATCAAAAAGCCGACGAAATTGCCTCGGATTCCGTCGAGCGCGCTAATGTCCACGGCACTGCCCGCGATTTTTTCCAGAACCGGTTCAATCAGGATCGTAAACACGAGCTGAATCACAACGCCGTACACGGCCGTCGTACCCACCAGTCTTGGCCACGACTCCGGAGCGCGCATCCCGATCTCGCGAAAACTGCCTTCGTTGCGGCCCAGGACGACCGCAACGAAGGCAACCAAGAACGCAATGATGACGCCGACCCCCGGCACCAAAACGGTGACGCCGAGCACCACGACGACGAGAATCAGCGAGATGGGTTTGTTTTGCCAGAGGCTTTTGGGTGCAGTAGTTTCGTCCGTCACGCGGAACATCCTACAACGCCTTCACTCAGATTCCACTGAGCGAGACGACGGTTGGAGCGGCCGTTCGGAGCAACTGGCCCTTAGAGCGTCGCAACGATCGGGCCGTTCTCGTTCGGCAGGCCGGCGCAGACATGCGCTTCGGTGACGTCATCGAGACGTCGCACCACGGGTATTTGTGGGTAAGGGTGAGTAACCGTGATCCCGCTAAACGTCCGCAACCGTTCGCAAAGGTTGGAGTAGGCGGCGGGCGGGAGCTGGGCGGGCAGCCCGCCTTCGCCCCGTATTTTCGAAGCGGGCTACGGCGAGGCAATTTTCAACGAGCTTTGCTCGTTGAAAATTGGAGGCGGCGGGCGGATTCGAACCGCCGAATAGAGGTTTTGCAGACCTCCGCCTTAGCCGCTTGGCTACGCCGCCGAATTCTGGGAAGCGTTAGGTGGAGCGGGACACCGGATTCGAACCGGCGACTTCGACCTTGGCAAGGTCGCACTCTACCGCTGAGTTAGTCCCGCCCAGACCTAACGGGCAAACGGTATATGTAGCACGTACGTAAAGGTTTGTCAAAATGTCAGGCTTCGAAGGCATTGCGAATGAGCTCGATTTTCGGTGGTTTTCGGGGAGGCGCGGTGATGCCCACGATGTCGAATCGAATGGTCACGTCGCCGGGAAGACGGGCTCGAGCGTAGGCTCTTGCAAGCTGGATCAGCTTGCGCTGCTTGCGGGCGTCGACCGCATCCACCGGGGAATAGTGGTCATGCCGAGCACGCGTTTTGACCTCCACGACCACGACCGTGTCGCCATCTCGAGCAACGATGTCGATTTCTCCCTGGCGGCAGCGCCAGCGGCGCTCGAGGATCTGGTAGCCTCGTTGTTTCAGCTCTTTAGCGGCGAGAGCTTCGCCGCGCTGGCCCAGATCGCTCCGGGCACGCCAAATGTGACGCCATCTGCGGATTAGCTCATCAATTACTTTCGTCGCCAACGCGTCCCCGCGGGGGTGTCCTCCAGGACGATTTGCCGCGCGTCGAGCTCGGCGCGGATCTCGTCCGCCCGGGCAAAGTCACGTTTCGCGCGGGCGTCTTTGCGCTCTCGAATCAGCTTTTCGACTTCTTCGTCCAACGTGAGTTTTTCGCTCCGCCCGAAGACGCCGAAGACCGAGTTCATGCGCTCGATGGCCTCGCGAAACGCTGCAGCATCCCCCTGGGTTACAGTAGACGAAGAAAGTGCGGTGTTGCCTCCCTTGACGAGGTCAAAAAGTGCTGCGAGCGCGGCGGAAGTGTTCAAGTCGTCGTCCATCGCGGTCTCGAACCGCTTGAGTCCGGCCGCGACGGCCTCCTGGGTCTCGTCCGACGCGTCACCGTCGCGCGTCACCTCGCCGAGGCGGGCGAGGAAATCGTCCACACGCCGGATGGCGGTGGCTGCTTGATCGAGCCCATCCCGGGTGAAGTTGAGTTGCTGGCGGTAGTACACCGACATCAACAAATAGCGGATGGCCATCGCCGAGTAGCCCTCGTCGATGAGGTCTTTCACCGTGAACTGGTTGCCTTTGGACTTCGACATCTTCGCTCCTTCGACGAGAAGAAACTCGGTGTGCATCCAATGCTTCACGAAAGGCTTGCCGGTGGCACCTTCGCTTTGGGCTATCTCATTCTCATGGTGCGGGAACACGAGATCGACGCCCCCGGCGTGGAGGTCAAAGGTTTCTCCGAGAATTTTCATCCCCATCGCCGAGCACTCTAGGTGCCATCCAGGCCGGCCCGGACCGATGGCCGTATCCCACGAGTCTTCGCCTTCTTTCGGCCCCTTCCACAAAACGAAGTCTCGGGCGTTCTCTTTGTCATACTCGTCGGAGTCGACACGCGCACCCGATTGGATCCCGGCCACGTCGACCTTCGAGAGCTTCCCATACTCCGGAAGCGAGTCGACTTTGAAGTAAATCGACCCCTCAGTCTTGTAGGTGTGGCCTCGCGCTTCGAGCTTTTGAACGAGCTCCACCATCGCGTCCAGATACTCCGGGTCGGTCGCGCGCGGATAGTGTTCGGCTCTTTGGATATTGAGCGTCTCGCAATCTTCGAAAAAGTAGTCGATGAACGTCTGGGTGTACTCACGCAGGCCAAGACCCGCTTCTCTCGCACCGTTGATCGTCTTGTCGTCTACATCAGTGAAATTCATCACCTGAGTGACTTCGAGGCCTTTGTACTCGAGATAACGCCTCAAGATGTCCTGGGAGACGAACGTCCGGAAATTTCCAATGTGACCGCGGTTGTAGACGGTGAGCCCGCACGAGTACATGCGCACATGGCCGTCTTCAATCGGCTCGAACGGCTCGACCTTGCCACCGAGGGTATTCGTGAGATTCAGCTGCGACATGCGTCCGTCAGTCCCTCTGCACTACCATCAACGTCAAATCATCCGCCAAACCGGCTTCCGCCGCAAAGACGCGAACTCGAGAGAGCAGCGTAGCCATAATCTCACGCGACGGCGTCCCTGCGCTCTCGCGCATGATCTCGGCAATACGCTCCTCTTCGAACTCCTCCCCCGCCGGACTGCTCGTTTCAGAAAGGCCGTCCGTGTACAGCACGAGGAGATCTCCCGATTCGAGCCGCGTGCTTCCTGTGGTTAGCGAAACTTCCGGAAGGAGCCCGACCACGGGACCGCCTTCCTCGAGACGCTCCACCAAGCCATCGCGGCGCAAAACCAAAGGCGGGCAATGGCCGGCATTAAGGTACGTCGTCTCTCCGGTTGGCGCGTTCAGCGTAGCAAAAAAGGCCGTCACATAGCGATTGCCCTCGGTACTCGTGTAGACGATCTCGTTCAACCGCTCCGTCAGTGATTCGAGTGAGATTTCGCCGAGCCCGGCAAGCGCATGCAGCGCCGCTTGAACGGAAGCCATCAGCAAAGCCGCGCCGGTTCCCTTGCCAGAAACATCCGCGATCACTAGCCAGTGCTTGTCATCGCCGCGGTCGACGTAGTCGAAATAGTCCCCTCCGACCGTCAGACACGGGATGTTTATCCCGGCGATGTCCCAACCTGGAATGCCAGGCTCGCTCTCGGGCAGCAGTGCGCGCTGTATACGGCGCGCGATCGCCATCTCTTTTTCGATCTTCTGTTTTTCGACGAACTCACGAGTAAGCCGCAAATTGTCGAGCGACGCCGCGGCCTGCGATGCGAGCGAGCGGAGGAAATCACGGTCTTCCTCGGCAAGCGAGCTCCCCGAAGCCCGAGGCCCGAGTAAAAGCGCTCCATGGCAACTCTCTCCCGAACGAAGTGGGATCACAGTATCGATCCCGAGTCGGAGCAAGATATCGCTCACCTCCCCCGCGGGTAGCTCAGCAACACGCACATCGTCCTCGAGCTCGGCGAGCTTCTGGCTGCCAGCTTCTATCCGCACGCGATCTTCCGGGGTCAGCGCGCAACCTCTCTGCTCCACGATACGACCGTCGTGCAACATCAAGGCGCGCGTCGTCAGGACGTGTCCCATCGCGTTCGTGAGTAGCACCTCGCGAACTCTGGAGATATCTGGACTGCGATTGAGCTCGCGAGCGATATCGAACAGAGAGTCGAGCTGATAGACCTTCAACGACAGACGCTGATTGAGACGCTGGAGCTCTTCGTACACGCGGCCGTTGTCGATCGCCGCCGCCGCGGACACGCAAAGGGTTTGCGCGAACAGACGCTCGTCGATTCCGTAGGACTCGCCTCGGTCGCCGAGGAGCAGTAACCCAACGAGAAGCTCGGACTTCACGAGCGGTACTAGAAGAGCAGCACCCGACGCCGTCAAAACGCCGCGCGCCCACTCGCTCACCTCTTCGTCGCCGACCCCCGCGATGGTCGGCGCGCCCTCTGGTGCGGGAAGCTCGAGCCCATTCCATTGCTCATCGGCTCGGCCACGGCGTGCGGCAGGCTTCAACGGCCCGTCGTCGCGCAACAGCACTCCCGCCCAGCTCGCGCGGGTCTCGCCCATAGTGACGTAGAGGACGAGATCGAGAATCTCGGTGAGCTCGTGCGAACGATTGAGCGTGGAGTTGAAGTCGAGTAGTGCCAAGACCTCGGAAAGTTTTTTTTGTGACTTGGGATCTTCGATGCGGCGAGCTAGGGCCTCGAGAGCCTCTTGATAGCGGTACGACGTGGGGGTTTCGTCGGCGGCCATTGGGTCCGAGCCTAGCTCTCGGCCCGATCTCGCTGCTTGTAGCGGACCATGACGCACATGTTCTTGCCGGTTCCGGCTTTCGTGTGCTCCACCTTGTCCATCATTTGACGCATGATCGTGAGTCCTAGCCCACCGGTCTTGTGCTCGGCAACGAGCTCATCGAGATCGAAATCGGGCACCGGCACGGACTCGAGCGGTTTTCCGTCGTGGAGGATGACGATGTCGAGGCTGTCTCCCTCAGGGTCGAAGTGGACCTCGATCTCATGGCCTGGCTCCCCTTGGTAGGCATGCTGGACCACGTTGGTGGTTGCTTCGTCAACGGCGAGCGCGATGTTCTCGGCTTCGGTCGCGTCGAAGCCGGTCGTCTCCGCGAGCAATCGGGTCAGCTCGTGCACCATATGAAGGTACTTGCTATCGCTGGGGAAGCGAAGTTCCATGAGCGCGCGGGTGCCGGAAGACTTGGTCGGCATGTCGACGGCTAGCCCGGGGTGTCCGCCTGGTAGCTCGCCACCCCTTCTTTTTCCGAGCTCAAAATCTTGCAGAGATGGTTAAAACCGAGTACCTCGAAAATGTTGCGCACCGTATCATTGAGCTCTGCGAGCCGGATGTCACCGCCCTTGGCCCGCGTCTCCTCAATCAAGCCCATGATGACGCCGAGGCCGGCACTGGCGATGTAGGCCAATCCCGACCCATTGATGAGCAGCTTCTGGTTCCCGTCCTCCAGGGCTCGACTCAGAGACTGCTCGAATTGCCGGACGGTGTGAGCATTAATAAAACCCTCCGGGCAGATTACGGTCACGTCGCCCACCTGCCGGCTTTCGACTGTCAAATCAGGCAAACAGCTATCTCCTGGCGGCTGCCGGGATCCTTCGCGAAACCGCCCTCTACTGATAGTTACGGATTCTACAACACAAGGTTCCGGCCTTGCCCGTCAAAGAACGCCTGGGCTTGCTGCCGGTCCTTCTCGAGCTGCGCTTTGAGCGCATCCGCCGAGTCGAACGCAACGGTGCCTCGAACCCTCTGGTGAAAGTAAAGGCGAGCTTTCAGGCCGTAGATCTGGCGATCGAAGTCGAACAAATGGGTCTCGACCATGCGCTCGTCGAGCCCGAACGTGGGCCGTCGCCCGACGTGGGTCATGCTGTGGTAGCGTTCGCCGTCGATAACGACATCGGTCACGTACACGCCGTCGCCCAGAAGCAAATCGCCCGCTACCCTGATGTTGGCTGTCGGGAAGCCCATCAATCGCCCGCGTCCGTCGCCCGCGATCACCGTCCCTTGGATGAAATACGACCTGCCGAGCATCGCCCCTGCCTCTTCGACACGCCCTTGCGTCAGGCTTTGGCGAATCCTCGAGCTCGAAATCATTTCACCGCCGTAGCTCGACGCTTCGACTTGATGGACCACGAAACCATGCTGCTTCCCGAGCGCTCGCAAAGAATCGAAGTCCCCAGCGCGGCCCCTGCCAAAGCGAAACTTCTCGCCCAGCACGAGCTCGGCAACGTGAAGCTTTCCGACCAGGACTTCCTTGACGAACTCCTGCGGCTCGATCCGCGAAAACTCCTTCGTGAAGTGAATGACCACCAGATAGTCCAAGTCGAGCTTCGCGAGAACCTCCTGCTTGAGCTCGGGTGTCAAGATG
Organism: uncultured Acidobacteriota bacterium; assembly: GCA_947259165.1. Taxonomy (GTDB): domain Bacteria; phylum Acidobacteriota; class Vicinamibacteria; order Marinacidobacterales; family SMYC01; genus CAMYKY01. The sequence continues at coordinate 19,099 of CAMYKY010000008.1, forward strand.
CGCTTCGGTGCCTGGTCAGGGCGTACGACGCTGACCGGATGCGGCTCGAACGTCACCGCGACGGCCGGCGCCGCCAGAGCTTTGGCCCGCGTTTTCAGAAGCTCCATCGCCCTACGATGACCGAGGTGAACGCCGTCGAAGTTTCCGAGGGTCACCGCTGGCCGCGCGGACTCGGGCAGATCAACGTTCGGGTAGTGGCAGACTTTCATCGGTGCGGTAAGGGCCCTAAGGATCGGCAGATTTTACCGGAGGAGCACCCGGTAGGGTAACCTCTTCGGTCAGGATCTCGCGAACGACACTCAGATAGGGCTCACCCGAAGCACCGATAGCCTGGAGAACCACACGGTTCGACGACGTCTGATAGAGATAAGCCGCGCCACCGGCACCGAGAAGATCATCAGCGGAAACGAGCGGCGGGCTCGCATTGACGAGGTCCTCGAGGGTATTGGGGTACACGCCGAACGCCATGTAGTACGCGCGCAAAGCACTCGCGATACGCTGCATGCGGGCAACATCTCGGCTCTTCTGAATCGTGTCGGATTCTTGCTCAAAGAAACTCGGGGACGCCGGGATTCGAAACGGCGCCCCCAGCGACACCACGAATCCGATGCCACTCAGCAGCAAAACCACTCCCAGACCAACGAGGCCAACCGCTTGGCTAGGAGCTCCCGCGGACGCGCGCGGTCCGGCGGGTCGTTGCGCACGGGCCTGCTCCTGACCCGCAGGCGCCACGAGATTGCGGTCGATGAAATCGAAGAGGGTACGGCAGACGTCGAAATCCGACAGACCGGTCATCTCCATCGTGGTCGCAACCGAACGCTTCCCGTCGACGAGCTTGTAGATCTTCGCCTCCTGCGCGTTGAGAACAACTTCGGATGTCGGCGAGTTGCCGCTGTCGTCGTCACCCCCTTCGATGTTGCCAAAAGCGGCCGCGAGCCCTCCGGATTCGTCTGCTCCTTCGACGACTTTTATCTGTTTCTGGGGCACCAGCGGCCGAAACACGAAGTCGAGCGAAGGAATACGCTTCTCGATGATCGGCCACTCGTCGACACGCCGGATCCCCTCCATGAGGATATGGTCGGTACTGACCGGACTCGCGTTATCCCGGTCGTAGTCTGTGTCCGCCGTCGGGTCGAAGTGATAATTTCCGGACTTCCACCGGAACACACGAAACACGATCTGCTGAACTTGTTCGGAAAGCGCTGCCGTCAAATCACCGCGCTCGATGTAGCCCTGGCTGGTCAGGATAAAGCCGAGCCGCTGCATCGAGACCTTTTGCTTCGCGAGCGCCTCTTCCAATATTTCTTTTCGGATTTTGCCCTGACGAACGAGGACGTTACCAAGAAGATCATCGAGCCGTCGCACGGTAGAGTCCGCGTGAACGACCATGCCTTGTTCGAAAACGACACTGACGGTCTCGCGCTCGCTCTCCAGGGTAAGCAAGCCTGTCTTGCGTTGCATCCCGATGAGCTGAAAAATATCGGGGAGCGCGAAATCTTTTAGAGTTCCTGAGAGCGCCATTGCTTAACCACGCGACATGGGACGACGAACGACATTGGCAATCACGACCATCGCAACCATGACTGCCACCATCGCGTACGAGGGTGCCCCCCCCAGACCGAAAAGTCCGTCGGGCAATGAGTAGGGCGGACCCAGCAAGACAGCGCACGCCGCGAGACTCCACACGGACAGCAAGAGGACGCCAACGATCGGCATCCCCGCGCTGATGTGACCGCTACCCGGTGCCACGATCGAAAGCGCACGGTATACGAGCGAGCGTTTGCTCGATGCTCGATGCACCTGCCCGAGTTTCTCTTTGCGGGCTTCGGCCGAAACACCGTCCTTCATGAAGAAGAGGTGGTAGCACTGCGTGCACAGCCCCTTTCTACCGGTTCCGATCTGGCATCGGCCGCAAAACGCGCTTCCGCATTTCCAGCATCGTTTCGTCAGTTTGCGTTCCCGAAAAAACAGCTCCAGCACGAGAATCAAGGCGCCGAAAAGGACCGGCGCCACCAGGAACCGCATCCCCCAACCCGTTACGAAGGACGAGTCCAAGAATGTCTGTGCGGGACGCTCTCTCATCCCTTCGGGCAAACCGTAGAATTTTTCGAGAATCGCCCTCTCGTCCAAACGTGCATCGGCGACGACGCGATAACTGCCGGTGCGTCGCTCGTAAGCGGCGATCGCGGCGGAGTCGATCGCCTCGGCGCGGGCCCGCGCATCCTCTCGCTCGGCGAATTGGAAATTCTCCGCGTGCGCGAGACTCTTGTTGTAATACGCCATCGCCAGTCTGGAGTTCGAATCGAGCACCCGGTTGTACTGAACCAGAGCTCCATCCCAATCGCGCTGGGCAAAGTAGACGTTGCCGAGGTTAACCTGCGCTTCGGCGTCGCCTGGGAAGTTCTCGAGAATCCGTCGATATTGGTTCGCTGCCAGCTCGTAGTCGCCGAGGTTTTTGTACTGGGTAGCGAGTAGAAATTGAAGATCTCGGTCTGCCGGACTTTGTCGACTCGCTTCTCTCAGTACGAGCACGTCGTCGACATCAAAGGTTCCCGTTGTCGACGACAACGCAGCCTGGTAAACCGGATTGGCGACCGTGCGCGACCAGGTTGCATAGAGCTGGGCGAATGGAGCCGCGGCTAACAACACCATCAGGGCCAGGATCGACACGGCTCGTTCCTTGATGGTTTGATAGCCGAAAGTTACCGCGAGCCAAAACGGAGCCAGCCATCCGACGCCGGCGGTGAGAATCAACGGTAAGAACACGACTCCCAGGGTTGCAGCCAACACGCCTTTGCCACCGAGACTCTCGCCGAACCTTTCCTCGAAATCGTGAAACAGGAGAACCCCGTAGCGGTAGAGAATCACGACGGCGAAGACCGTGAACAGGAGCACGAGAGCCGTAAGAAGCAAGAACAAGAGATTCCAAGTCGCGTAGGTTCCGTCCCGCCCGGATCTAAGCGCAGCCAGCTGGGCTTCGACGCGATGCACGACTCCACTCGCATAGCCGAGGATGCCTGAGCTTTCGGCGACTCGTGCCAAACCCCAGTATGCCGTGGGAAGGTTCGGGCTCAAGTCTCTCGCGATCTCGAAATGCTTGCGCGCGTCCTCCATCTCCCCGCTTTCGAGAAGAGCAAATCCCTGATAAACAAACGACAAGCCGACATCGTGCAAAGCAAATGCATTGCGTTCGACGCGTAGCCGCTTGATCTCCTCCAGCATGCGCGTCGCGCTCTCCGTATCACCGGCTCCAACCGCCTGAAGGTAGCGTCGCCAATAGTGGTCGAATGACGTATGGAGAGAGAGCGATTCTGAGCCGTCGGAAGCCTGCGCCACGGCGAACGCCGGCACCGAGACCAAGAGGCCCACCGTTGCCAACATGCACAACGGCGTTCGCACCCAACGTATTAGTGATCGAGCCAAGATCCGAGCCTAGCCTTTACTGACCTTTGCTTTTACTTTTGCTTTCGTAAGCACGCGCATACCAAGCACACGAGCTGTTTGAGTCGCCGCTGAATCCTTCTGAGTCTCTTGATGGTTCATGATGATCACGGTTCGGCCGCGTGGTCCCACGCTTGATTCAAATGGCGAAAAACGACAAGGACTCCCCGCATTCGAGTCGGGTGAGATCGATCGATGTCAGTACCGGGGCAATAACCTAAAATAACATAGGCAGATAGGCGGATCAACACAGACCCGTGGCCGTATCTTTCTTTTTCACAACCATTTAAAGGACCGACCCATCGGCCGAAAGAGTATAATCCCGCACCGTGACAGCAGGTGCGGAGCTAGAGCGACTTCTGGCCATCATGGCCAAACTTCGCGGCCCGGACGGCTGCCCCTGGGATCGCGAGCAAACGATGAGCACGCTTCGTCCGTTCGTGCTGGAGGAAGCCCACGAGCTCGTCGACGCGATCCAAAACGGAAGCATCGACGCCATTCGAGAGGAGCTCGGTGACGTCCTGCTCGAGGTCGTCTTTCTAACGCAAATCGCGGTCGAAGCAGGAGAGTTCACGATGGCCGACGTCTCTCGGGGAATCCGCGAAAAGCTCGTGCGTCGGCACCCGCACGTCTTCGGCCCGAGTCCCGCCCAGGACGCGGATGAAGCGCTCGAGCATTGGGACGCCATCAAGGCGCAAGAGAAACCGAAGCTAAAGTCCCTGCTCGATGACGTACCGTTGTCGCTACCAGCGCTAGCGCGAGCGGCGAAGCTATCGAAGCGAGCAGCAAACGCGGGATTCGACTGGGATTCGATCGAGCAGATCCGTCAGAAGATCCAAGAAGAGCTCGACGAGTTGGACGAGGCTCGGGCGTCGGAAAACCCGGCGGCCGTTCACGAGGAGATCGGGGATTTGCTCTTCGCAGTGGTCAATCTCGCGCGCCACGCAGCGACGGACGCTGAGCTCGCCCTCACCGATGCCAACAAGAAGTTCTCGAAACGATTCCGTTTCATCGAAAAAGCACTCGCGGAACGAGGTCGAAGCGTCGAGGAAACGTCGATGGAAGAGTTGGAGAGTTTGTGGCAGGCGGCAAAGAACACTTAGACAGCTTTCAGAATCCCCCTCACCCTCCTCGCTTCGCTCGTCGACCTCTCCCTCCAGGGGGAGAGGTTTGAGATGATTCGACGCTCAATTTCTTGGTGTCGGCGAACGTCTCGCTGACCAAATCCCTCTCCCCCTTGCGAGAGAGGACGGGTGAGGGGTAGTCGTCGTTAGCGGTAGGTTGAGAGCTTTATTTGTCCATCCTTTTCGACGCGGACGGTTACAGCACCGTGCGTGTCGGTTCTTGCGAACGCGATCCCCCGTTCGCGGAGGCGGTCGAGGACGACCGGCGATGGGATAGGACGGTAGCGGTTCTCGCGTGCGGAGACGATCGCGAGCTCCGGTTGTACCGCGTCGAGAAACGACTCGGTGGTCGAGGTTCGACTTCCATGGTGGGCGAGTTTAAGAACGTCGGCCCGGAGATCGAGACGCGATTCCACCAGTCGGTTCTCGAGCGAGGCTTCAGCATCTCCGGTCAGCATGACCCAACGACCTGCAAAGCCGACCCGCAACACGATCGAGCGATCGTTCGAGGTCTCGTCGGGGCCGTCGCCGGCGGCGAGAACTTCGAATCGTGCACCGCCTAGCTCGAATCGCTCCCCAACGCGAAGGGTACGCACCGGCACGTTGCGACCGTCGGCATCCGCGCGCAACGCACGATACGCAGCACGTTGGGGGTCGGGGTTTCCCTGCCAAAGCTCGTCCACACGCATTTCCCTGACAATCGTGGCGAGCCCACCGATGTGATCGAAATCCGCATGGGTGACAACGACCGCGTCGAGTCGTCGAACTCCGCGATCGAGCAAGAAAGGCAGCACGACGCTTTCACCCACGTCGAGCGACGACATCGGCAGCCCACCCCCGTCGATCAAAACCGTTCCACCAGTTGGAAGGGTCAACACAATCGCGTCACCGTGGCCAACATCGAGCGCCGTGATCTCGAGCGCGTTCGTAGCAGGTTGATACGGCACGAGAGCGACCACGAGCAGGGCGCCCATCACCACGGCTGCGCCCCGTCGAAGCTGCTTCGACGAGCAACGCAGAGCGAGGAGCGCCCCCGCGTAGACAACGATGAAAAGCCAGGAAGGAGCCCCGACGCGTATCGACGCCATCGGAAGCTCCGACGCAACCTCGGCGACTCCAGTAAGAATCGCGACCGCCAGGCGCGTGGTCGCACCGACGACGGTAGCAAGCAGCGGAACTCCAGAAACGATGACGAGGAGGAGGCCTAAGATGCAGATCGCGGCAGCGACGGGGATCGCGGCGATGCTGGCTACGGGTGCGGCAGGACTCAACCGGTGAAAATGCCAGGCGGCTACCGGTATCACGCCTAGCTGAGCAGCGAACGACACGGCGAGGGGCTTCGCAAGAAGACGGGTCCACGCGAGACTCTCGGCAAACGACTCGTGAAGCAACACAATTCCAATCATCGCCGCCATCGTGAGCTGAAAACCGGCATCCAATAGATTCGCAGGCTCCCAAAGCAGCAAGCCGAGCGCCGCCAGCGCGAGCGCGTTGCCGACTGTCCCGCGCAGGCTTGCAAGCCGCGCAGCCATCAAGACCGAGGCCATCACCACCGCACGAACGACAGGCGCACGACTCCCGCAGAACAGAGCGTAGAGCGGGAGCAGCACGAGCAAGACAACAATCGTCGTTCGAGTACTGAAGCCGACCCACCTCAACAGGCCATGAAAGAAAACCGTCCAGATGGCGACATGGGCCCCACTAATGGCCATGACGTGGAAGATCCCGGCGCGCTGGTAGAGCCGTTCGACCTCGGTCGAGAGCTCGGCGCGCACGCCGGTCACCAGCGCAGCCACGACGCCAAAGGCATCGGGCGAGCCAAGCCCCACTTCGAGCCGCGAAAGCGCAAAGCGTCGAACAACAGAAACCATCGCCGCTAGCGCCGTCGACGACGTCGCGCTCCGCACGAGGAGACCGCTTTTGACCGAGCCCAACAATTGGATGTGCTGCCGCTCGAGATAACGGATCCCGTCGAAACTGCCTGGATTCTCGAAAAACGTAGGCTCTCGAATCGCCACCCACAAACTCACGCGCTCGCCCGTAACCAACGTTTCGAGAGGGGCTCTTTGGCTGCCGCGGACGGTGACTCGCAGCCCACCTCGCGCCGGCACTGATTTGCGCCTTATCCACACGGAATCGACGTCAACGAGCAGCATCGTCGCATCTTCACGGGAATCAGGCTCACCTCGAAGCCGTCCTGTCACCAACCGCGGCGAGGTGAGCTCGCTTTCTCCGAAGCGCGCGAAGACGAGGCCCAACTCCGAGCGGTCGATCGCTCGTCGGTGCAGCGTCTGGGACACATTGCCGAAGAGAAGGAAGGCGGCGACAACGAGGCAAGAGCCAATACGAAGATGGTCACGTGCGGAAGCAACGAGCGCGCCGGCTACCGCGAGCAGTGCCAGCACCAACAGAAACGGAGGGCGAGTCACCGCAGGCAACAGCACGCCCGCAATCACCGCGACGCAAAGCGGAACCGCCGGCGCTTTCACGCGCGCGGTCCGGAAGACGGTGCTAGAAGCTCAGATCGTTTCGCGACTTTTTGATCGCGAGTCCGCGGGACAAAGCGTCGAAATCGCTTTCGTTCTCGGCCACACGGCTCTCGGGACACGTCAAGCTCAAGACGTAGGCGAGATCTCGCGAGTACACGATGACGAGGCGATTGTAGACGCTGACGAACCCTACGTTCTTGGTGAAACGGAACTCGTGCGCTTGATACGGTTCGAGACCGATATCGCCGCTCGAGAGGTGTTGGTACCCGGGCGCCGAAGAGATCGACGTCTCGATGCCTTCGACGACTTTGCGAAAATCGCCCCGTCCCCGAAGCTTCTGACGGATTAGCGCGAGGGTCGCGCGCGCCTCGGTCGATTCTTTGTCGAGCGCCACCGCGACATCGAATGAAGGAGGCATATCCTCGAGCCGCCACGTCGAAGAAGGAACGACGAGGCTTACTTGAAGCTCGTCGTTCGCCCAGACCGGGGGCGGGCTCGCGGAGAGATCCGTCGTCGGTGTCGCGACCGCGGGTGCCGGCGGGGACATCGGAGCGGGCTGAGCCATCGGCGGCTCCGGAGCGATGGACTCCGTTGGCATGGGCGCAGGCTCCGGCTGGGCCGCGGGGGCTTCCCGCACTATCGGAGCCGGCGGAGCCGGCGGAGGCGTCGGAGCCGGCGGCGCAGGCGGTGGTGGCGCAGGAGCGCGAGCGGGCTCGGCCACGCCCCCACGGCCATTGGCCTTTTCCGTCTCCACGAGATTCACGTAGGAGCGCGGCACTGATTGGAGCCTTCCTTCCAACGTGGTGAACTGCACGGTGCCGCCCTTGACTTCGTAGCTCTGGATTGACATCCGAGAGCCATTGACGAACACGATCGTCTGCTCGACGGCAGCAAAAGACAGACCGGTAACGAAAATCGAGGCCAGGACCAACAATACTCTCATCGAACGATCTCCCATACGCTCCGGACAACCGCTCGGCGGTCTCGAGCGATAGCTCGACGCTTCCAGGTGGTTCTTGTTTCTTGGCTGTCTTGGAGAAGCCGTGTCCACCGTAAGTATCATCCGTCCCGGGGGGCCGGATCAAGTGGCGCGCGGGACAACAAAGCGACCGTCTCGAAATGGTGCGTGTTGGGGAAAAAATCCAAAAGCTCGAGCCGGCGCAGGTGAAATCCGTTCCGGCACAAGAAGGCAGCGTCACGGGCAAAAGCCGCCGGGTCGCACGAAACGTAACAAATCTCGCGAAGCGGGGCTCTGGACAGTGTCTCCCTGAGCTCGCGCGGTAACCCGCCGCGCGGCGGATCGACGACGACGTAGTCGCCCCGCTCGAACCCAAATCCGGCCGCGAATCGACTCGCGTCCTCGCAGGTAAATCGGACATTGACGCCCGCAGCCTGGGCGTTGGCGACCGCGTCTCGCACGGCGATGGGCGACGCTTCGACTCCCACGACGGTTCGCGCCCGCCGCGACAAAGGAATCGCGAACAAGCCAACGCCGCAATAAAGGTCCACGACTCGTGAGACCGCCGCGGAAGGCGCCACGGAAGCGACGAGTCTTTCGACGAGAAATCGGTTCGTTTGGAAGAACGCACCAGCACTTTGGCGTAGCGCGACGCCGGCCACGCGATGATGTACGAAGGCGCGACCCGCGCGCACCTCGCGAGAACCCGACGCGACGGCAAAGCCTTCGAGTGCGGTTTCGCGGAGAAGTGCCTCGCGGACACCACGGTCGAATCGACGGAGTCCATCTCTAGATCTGACGAGAAAACGACCGATGATCCTCCCTACCTCGTCACTTGATTCTTGAAGCTCGACGGAAGCCAGGCCACGAGCCAGCGCGTCCTCGTGTTGCAGGTACTTGCGAACCCGGAGCCAGCATTCGTTGAGCTCGTCGCCGGCGAGGTGACAGTGTTCGACATCCTCGACAAAATGGCTGCCGCGCCGGCGAAACCCCATGGCCAGACCGCGATCCGTGCGCGAGACATGAAATCGCAGCCGCGTACGGTATCCCTGCTCCGGAGACGGCGCCACGCGGACATCGAGCCCACCACTCACGTCCGCCGTACCGGATACGCCGAACGAACAAGCTCCGGTGCGGAAGAGGCTTTCGAGGAGAATCTTCCGTTTGGCCGCAAGCTGCGCATCTGGAGTGAGGTGCATCAACGAGCAACCACCGCAGCGCTCGTCGTACCGGCACGGCGCATCTCGGCGATCGACGGACGGCTCAAGACACACTGTGCTCCGGCCTCTAAGAAAATCCTTCCGTTCCTGAACCACCTCGACGCGGTGTCGCTCAGACGGTGCGGTTTTTGGCACGAAAACGACCCGGCCCTCGTGGCGTGCGAGACCGTCACCTCCGGCAACAATTTTCTCGATCTCCACATCGAAGCTCGCCATATCCATCCTACCGGACCCCCACGGGTCTCCTATCGGTCCCCTATCAATCCCCCTATCGATCGAAGAGGCTCAGTCGGGGCAGCTTCGCTCGCACGCGGAGACGGCGGCGGTACGCGCTTTTGAGCGCCGAGCGATAAACCTTCTCCGGCATTCGGTCGCGATACGCCGCAAGGGAACGAGCCGCTTCGGTTCGAAGCGATTCGCACTCGGCAGCATCCATCGCGTCCTCCGCAGCGTCGATGAGCTGTTCGTCGATCTCGGTCAAACCGTCTTCGATCGCCTGAAGGCTGGTTCCGGATGCGCCGAGCCGAGCCACCTGGGTCGCGAGCTCCGGCGCCAAGTCCGTGAGCTCAGCTGCGAGACGTGACAAATGGGCAGTCGCATCGACTCGGTCTTCGGCTGGACCTCCAAGGCTGGCGCCCTCGTCACGTCCTCCGAAACTCACCTCACGAAATCGCCGGAATGCAGCTTCGACGGTTTGGCGGCAGTAGCCGAGTTTGCGCGGTTTCGCGGCGGCTCGCGGTCGTTCGAACACGCGCTCGATACCTTCCATGACGACGTGCACGGGAATCCCTTGCTCTTCCCATTTTGCGACTAGCGCCCACTCGGCAGGCGTGATGAAGAGCGGACTACCCCGGCGTTCGACGAAATACGTCTCAACTGCTCCGTAGTAGCTGGGCTCCTCGTCAGTGGTCATCGGACTCTAGAAGGTGGATAACGTCCTCAGAGTACAAGATCCGTTCGGTGTCGTCATCCAGTCGGATTGCTAGACCCCCATCTGCGGCGATACCACGGGTGCTCGCCTCGAACGCGTCGCCGGCTCTAGGCTGAACCCGGACGCGCCGGTTCTCGTCTCCTTCCGCAAGCTCTCGGAAGCGGAAGACGATTCGACTCGGATCCCGCATTTGCCACCACGACTCGAGGCGCGAAACGATGTGAGCTGCGATGTCTCGCTCGTCGAGACCGTGCTCGGAGAGCCCCACCGCACGCCTCCGAACTTCCGCGGGAAGGTTGGCGAGTTGCTGGTTCACGTTGATGCCAATTCCAGCGACGAAGTTTTCGGGCTGCGAGCCCCGAAAGCTCCCCTCACAAAGGATGCCCCCTAGCTTGAGTCCGCCCGTGTAAAGATCGTTCGGCCATCGAAGGCGCACATCCAGCCCGCTGAGCCCGTTGAGAGCCTCGGCCGTGGCAACCGCCGTCAAGTGCGGCAGAAGAGAGACAGGGTCGTGCAGCTCCGGCGTCAGGATGACGCTCAGGTAGAGCCCGCCTCGATCGGATTCCCAGCGACGACCGAATCGGCCTCTTCCGGCGGTCTGCTCTTTCGCAATGACGAGGCTGCCATGGGGCGCCCCGCGACGCGCGTAGTCCAGAGCCAGGTCGTTCGTCGAGCTCGCCTTTTCGACGGTGAGGATGAAACCGCCCCAGCGAGCGCCGGCTCGGCAAAGGCGTGCGCCGAGACTCGAGTGGTCCGGATCGATTGGCTACCCCGACTTCGGGAGTTTCGACTTCAACACGTCGATCTCTCTGCGAATCAGACTCTCGGCCAAATCGGGAACCACCTCCCAGGCAATTTCCTGGATGACCTTGGAAGAGAGCTTGTCGACCACACGTTGAGCGACGCGCTCCACGAGATCGTCGTCGACAGAGTCGGTTGAACCGGCTACAGGCAAAGAAGGCTCCGGGGAGGCCACGATCGGCGCTGGCGTAACGGATGCACTCGCTGGGGCCGCCGTCCCCATCGCGGGAGGCTCCGGTGTGTCCAGGGGCGAGAAGCCGCTAGCGGCATCCACGGGAGTGAAGTTTGGTTCTGGCTCCGTCGACATGGCTGGGATCTCCGTAAGCTCTGGAGGCTCCGGGCTCAACGGCTCGGCTGGCACGCTCAAGGGCTCGAAGGCGCTTCCGCCTGCGATAACGGGATCGATCGTAGCTTGCGTGTTCACCGAGGGTATCGGCTCCGGCTCCTTCGCGACCGGCGCAACCTCGTTGGTAGCGCCCAATTCGGGAGGCGCTGGTGTCAAAGGGTCCACCATCTCGAGCGGCACGATCGGCGCCAAGGGGTCCACCATCCCGGGGGGCGGCTCGAGGGCAGCCGCGGCAGGTTCTTCCTGAGACGGTGGCGGTGGCGCGATGTCGAGTGGCGGTGGCGCCGTGCCGAGTGGCGGTGGCGCCGTGTCGAGTGGCGGTGGCGCGATGTCGAGCGGCGGTGGCGCGATGTCGAGCGGCGGTGGCTCAACGACCGGTGGTGGTTGTGGCGGCAGCTCTGCTGCAACGGGACCAGGTGGTGGTGGCGCAGGGGCGGCAAAGTCTTCGAACCCACCCAAGTCACCGCCCGGCGGCTGAGGCGACGGGGCATCCGAACCCGTGGGCATCTGCCAGGTCGCATCCAGATCTTCGCTGCCGACCGTCATTTCGTTGTCGACGACGCCCCCTATGTTCGGATCGACCCCAGCGAGCGGCGTTCCAGCCATGAAGACCGTAGCCTCGTCGTCGTCATCGAGCCCGGGCGAAGGAGGCGCAGGTACGGCGCCACCGACGTCGCTCCAAATATCATCAGAGGCTCCTGGCAGTGAAGAGGGAGGAGACGGGACGTCGGGGGAATCATTCGTTCCGAGGAGCATGGTGTGATCCCCAGGATCCATAGCGAGCTCCCGCTCGCCCGCTTCGATGGCGAAGTTCTCGTCGAGACCCGCCGAATCGCTTGGCGGCGCAGGCGTCGGCATCGCCGGAACTTGAGGCCCGCCAATCGGCGGAAGCGGCGGCGTTATCGTCGGCGGTGCCACGAGGACGGTTTCATCCGACTCGTCAGCGAACGCGCTCTCGGCTTGCATCAACGGGTCCGGCTGCATCGGTAGCGGAGCAGGCGCCGCGGCGACAGCAGCCGGTGCAGCAGCGACCTGGCCTCCTTGAGCACCCGCAAGAAGCTCCTTGACCTTGGAAATCAGCGTCTGCGGCTCGAACGGTTTCGCGAGAAAACCCTCGCAGCCGGCTGCCTTCGCACGCTCCTGATCGAACGGCTCGAACGCACCGGTCAAAAGAAGAACCGGGATGTGCTTCAGCCCATCCGTAGACTTGATGAACTCACACACCTCGTAGCCGTTCTTCTCGGGCATGATGATGTCGCACAGCACGATATCCGGCTGGATGGCGTTAATCTCATCGATTGCCTTTTGCCCATTCCCAACCGTGTGGAGCTCGAAATCCTCATCGGAAAACGTGAGCTCGATAACCTTTTGAATGGTTATGCTGTCGTCGGCGAGCAGGATCTTATGTCCCATCGCCCCTCCTTCCGGCTGTACGAGTTCGATCGGCCTTCGTCTGGTGTGTGATATTCGTGACTCGAGAGCTTAATACTGAGATTTGAGAAATGTTAGCACGCACCCGCTGGAGTGTCAACCAATGCAGAATCATAATTCCTTCCTTACTAAGGCTTTAGGCGCTTGTGCAGCAGCTCGACGATCTCCGCTGTGGAGGCGCCAGGCTGAAAAACCGCGGCCACGCCCATCTCGAGCAGTGCCGGGATATCTTGATCCGGAATGATGCCTCCAACGAACACCGCAACGTCTTCCATCTCCCGCTCGCGCAACAACTCGAGGATACGCGCAATTAGGTGCTGGTGCGCCCCCGATAAGACGGACACCCCGATGGCGTCAACATCTTCTTGAAGAGCCGCATCGACGATTTGCTCCGGCGTCCGCCGCAGACCCGTATAGATAGCCTCCATCCCGGCATCACGAAGCGCGCGTGCAACGACGAGCGCGCCCCGGTCGTGCCCATCCAACCCCGGCTTTGAAACCAGGACGCGAATCGGGCGCGCACGGTTGCCTAACTGGTTGGCAGCAGACAAACTACATCGCCCTCCGATATTGGCCGCCGACCTCATAGAGGGCGTGCGTGATTTGACCGAGGCTCGCGACGCGAACGGTCCGCATGAGCTCCGCGAACACGTTGCCGTCGCCGAGCGCCACCGCTCGCAGCCGCTCGATAGCCTCGTCGACGTCAACGGCGTGGCACGTTTGAAACCGGCGAAGCCGCGCGATCTGGTCATCCTTCTCTTCCGCGCTCGCCCGCGCCAGCTGGATCTCGCGTTGCGGTTCGTCGGCGGAGCTGTCTGGATCCAGAAAACAATTGACACCGACGATGGGAAGCTCGCCGCTATCTTTCTTGAGCTCGTAGTGGAGCGACTCTTCTTGTATCCGGCTTCTTTGATACTGCAGCTCGATCGCGCCGAGGACCCCGCCCCGCGTGTTCAGCCGCTCGAACTCCTCGAGTACCGCCTGCTCCACGAGATCGGTCAACTCCTCGATCGCATACGAGCCCTGCAGTGGGTTCTCGTTCCGGGTAACGCCAAACTCCCGATTGATAATCTGCTGGATCGCCATTGCACGCCTTACCGACTCTGCCGTCGGCGTCGTAATCGCTTCATCATAGGCGTTCGTGTGCAGTGAATTGCAATTGTCGTAAACTGCAGTGAGCGCCTGCAACGTCGTTCGAATATCGTTGAATTGGATCTCGCGTGCATGGAGCGAGCGGCCGGACGTTTGAATATGGTACTTGAACTTCTGGCTCCGTTCGTTGGCGCCGTAGCGGTGTTTCATCACTCGGGCCCAGAGTCGCCGTGCCACGCGCCCGAGGACCGAATACTCCGGATCGAGACCGTTGCTAAGGAAGAACGACAAATTCGGTGCAAACGCGTCGACGTTCATTCCGCGCGCCAAATAGTACTCGACGTAGGTGAACCCGTTGGCGAGAGTAAACGCGAGCTGAGTGATGGGGTTCGCGCCCGCTTCAGCGATGTGGTACCCGGAGATCGACACGGAGTAAAAGTTCCTCACGCTGTGGTCGATGAAGTACTGCTGAACATCGCCCATCAGTCGCAATGAGAACTCGGTCGAGAAGATGCACGTATTTTGAGCCTGGTCTTCTTTGAGAATGTCGGCCTGCACCGTGCCGCGCACCTTCGAGAGCGTTTCGCCCGCGAGGCTCGCCCGTTCGTCGTCCGTCGGCTGGCGCCCCTTGTCGAGCGAGAACCGATCCACCTGCTGATCGATCGCGGTGTTGAAAAACATGGCCAGGATCGTGGGCGCGGGGCCGTTGATCGTCATCGACACGCTCGTCAAACTGTCGACGAGATCGAATCCGGCGTAGAGCTCCTTCATGTCGTCGAGCGTCGCGATCGAGACCCCACCCTCTCCAATCTTCCCGTAAATATCTGGACGCTCGTCCGGGTCCTCACCGTAGAGCGTCACGCTATCGAATGCGGTCGAAAGCCGCTTCGCGGTGTCATTGCGGGAGAGGAAGTGGAAGCGCGAGTTGGTCCGCTTGGGTCCCCCTTCCCCGGCGAATTGCCGGCGTGGGGACTCCTCGCTGCGCTTGAACGGATAAACCCCCGCGGTGAAAGGGTATTGACCTGGCAAGCCCTCGCTCAAACGAAAGCGAAGAATGTCTCCCCAATCCCGATAGCGAGGAAAAGACACCCTGAAAATCCTGGAACCGCTCAGCGTCGTGGTCTGAGCTTCGACCACGATCTCCCGATTGCGGACCGTGAAGGTCACCTCGTCTTGCTGGTAGCGTTTCTCGAGATCCGGCCACGACTCGATGAGCTCCCAGCTCGTGTCATCGAGCTCTTGCTTCAACACTTCGAAGCGTCTCCGCAGCGCCGCTTCGATCTCCGCCTCAGCACATTCTTTGGCGGCCCCGTCGAGCTGGTACAAACGCGTGGCGATCGAAACCTGGGCCTCGACTCGATCGCTCTGTCGGCGGACGAGCTCTACAATTTCGCCGAGATAGGGCACGCGGTTATCGGGGATGAGCACGTGGCGCTCGCCAGTGAGAACACCGGCGTCGACCGCGAACTTCGAGCTGGGCAGAGCAGGCGCGAGCTCGCGCATCCGGGAGAGCAAGTGAAGATAGAGCGCCGTGACACCGCGGTCACCAAACTGGCTCGCGATGGTGCCAAAGACGGGGAGTTGGTCGTCGGCCACGTCGTGCGCAGTCTGCTGATTGCGGCGAAACTGCTTCCGGACGTCGCGGAGTGCGTCATCCCCTCCACGCCGATCGAACTTGTTGATAGCGACGACATCGGCGAAATCCAGCATATCGATCTTCTCGAGCTGAGAGGCCGCACCGTATTCAGGAGTCATGACGTAGAGACTGATATCGGAGAGGTCCGCGATCGCCGAGGAGCCCTGGCCGATACCACTCGTCTCGACGAAGATCACTTCGAACCCTGAGGCCTTGAAGATCCCGATCGCTTCGTCGGTGGCGTGCGAGAGCTCCGAGCGCGAGTCGCGAGTCGCGAGGCTTCGCATATAAACATGTTCGTGGTCGATCGCGTTCATGCGAATGCGATCGCCGAGAAGCGCACCGCCGGTCTTGCGCTTCGTGGGATCGATGGAGAGCACGGCAATCTCCAGCTCGGGCGCATCGGAGATGAGACGGCGCACCAGCTCGTCCGTCAGGGAGCTCTTGCCGGAGCCCCCAGTGCCCGTTATGCCGACGACCGGTACCGTTCGTTCAGACGCTACCGATGCCAGCGCCCGGTCGAGCTCGTCGCTGAGACCGCGGCCGTCTCCGTTCGTTTCGACCTGGGTGATCAGGCGTGCCATTCGATTCAGGTCCCGATCGGCCAACCAGGAAAAGCCGCCTTCGGTCGCGACCGGTGGCAGCGCAACATCGGCCCCGCGCACCATTTGGTCGATGATGCCTTTCAACCCGAGTTTGCGACCGTCCTCAGGTGAGAAGATCTTGCTGACACCGTAGCGTTCCAACTCCGCGATCTCACGCGGTACGATCACTCCCCCGCCGCCGCCGTAAATCTTGATGTGCGCCGCGCCTCGCTCTCGAAGTAAATCCACGAGGTAGCGAAAGAACTCGTTGTGTCCACCTTGATACGAGCTGATGGCGACAGCGTGCGCGTCTTCCTGGATCGCCGCGGCAACAATCTCGCGGACGGAGCGGTTGTGTCCGAGGTGGATGACTTCGACCCCGCGAGCTTGAAGGAGTCGACGAATAATGTTGATGGACGCATCGTGCCCATCGAAAAGCGACGCTGCCGTCACGAAACGAACCGCGTGACGCGGTTCGTATAAGGCATCCGACTTCGTCATCGGTCGGTCTCAGACGGTTCCAATCGGAACAGGGACACCTTGAACGCGAACGCGAAGCGCTCGCTCAGAAGCAGCGGCTAGTCCTGCTGGGGCTGGGCCTGGGCACCCTCGAGCCCTTCTTGGGACTGGTTGATCAGCTCCTTCAGCTCTTTTCCTGGCTTGAAGTAGGGAACTTTCTTGGCGGGCACGTCGACCCGCTCGCCCGTCTTCGGGTTGCGTCCCTTGCGGGATTCCCGCTGACGGATGCGAAAGCTGCCGAACCCCCGAAGCTCGATCTTGTCGCCGCGGTGAAGAGCATTGATGATGCTCTTGAAAACGGTGTCAACGATGATCTCAGAGTGTTTCTTTGTCAGATCGGAGACGCGCGATACCTCTTCGATCAGTTCGGCCTTCGTCATCTGAAAGACTCCCTTCTCACAAAAACGGGCTATGCTTCCCTAATCTTGGCCTAGTGCACGAACCCGCTGATCCTGCCGTAAATTCCTGGCCCTTTTCGGCGCTGACAGCGTTGCTCCTCCTCCGAATATCTAGATATGAATTCGTCGCTTCAGCCTTGGCAGCTTCCGGCTCGGCGGCGACCTCGGCAGTCTCAGCTTCAGCCTTGGCAGCTTCGGGCTCGGTTTCGGTTTCGGGATTCGCTCTCGTGCTCGAGCCCCAATCCGCGCCGAAATCCGCGACGTCCCCGAGGGTGGCGTTCGGCGAACCTTGGCTGGAGTAGTGAGACTCATAGTCGTCGATGTTGACGGCGCGAATCGAGAGACCGATCTTTCGCTCGAGCGCGGAAATCTTGATGATCTTCATGCGATAGGATTCGCCAACCACGAGCTTATCCTCGGGTTTTTCGATCCGCTCGTCGTCTACTTCGGAGACGTGAAGAAGCCCTTCGATCCCTTCTTCGATCTCGACGAATGCTCCGAAGTTCGTGAAACGAACGACTTTGCCGTCGACGATGTCACCCTCTTGCTGACGGTTGAAGAACTCCTCCCACACGTCCTCGCCGAGCTGTTTCAGCCCTAGCGACAAACGCTGGTTCTCGGCGTCGATGCTGAGCACGACCGCGTCTACGGTGTCACCCTTCTTCAAGACTTCGGAGGGATGCGCTACCCGTTTGTTCCAACTCATATCGGAGATGTGGATAAGTCCGTCGATACCTTCCTCGACTTCCACAAAGGCACCGAAATCCGTCAGATTTCGGACCTGGCCCTCGATACGAGCCCCGGTCTGGTACTTCTCTGCGAGCTGTTGCCACGGATTGGGCTCCACCTGCTTCAGTCCGAGGCTGATCCGCCGTTCGCCGACGTCCACCTGCAGGACCATCGCTTCGACGTCGTCGCCGACGTTCAATACCTTGGACGGGTGTTTGACCCGCTTGCTCCACGACATCTCCGATACGTGGATGAGCCCTTCGACGCCGGGCTCGAGCTCGATGAAGGCTCCGTAGTCCGTGAGACTGACGACTTTGCCTTTGACTCGCTGGCCGGTTGGGAAGCGATCCTGTGCCGACTCCCATGGATCGGGAGCGAGCTGTTTGTAGCCGAGGGAGACTCGCTCGGTCTCGCGATCGAACTTCAACACCACAACTTCGGTCTGGTCGCCGACGTTGAAGATTTCCGATGGATGCTGAATTCGTCCGAACGACATATCCGTAATGTGGAGCAGGCCGTCGATCCCACCGAGGTCGATAAACGCACCATAGTCTGTGAGATTCTTGACGACGCCGCGGAATACCCGACCCTCTTCGAGGGCCTCGAGGGTTTCCGACTTGCGCTCGGTAAGACTTTCTTCGAGAACAACTTTGCGCGACAAAACGATGTTGCCACGTTTCTTGTTCACCTTGATGACCCGCATGTCGAGCTCTTGGCCCCGCAGGCTGTCGAGGTTTCTGACGGGGCGCACGTCAACCTGGGAGCCCGGAAGAAAAGCGCGCACGCCGATATCGACGGCAAGGCCACCCTTGATACGCTCAATCACACGGCCCTTCACGACCGTCCGATTGTTGTAGGCCTCTTCGATCTGATCCCAGACCTTCATCTTCAAGGCCTTCTCGCGAGACAGTACGAGGTAGCCGTTTTTGTCTTCTGCTTTTTCGAGAAGAACGTCAACGGTATCGCCCGCCTTGATCGTGATCTGGCCGGTCTCGTCGCGAAACTCGTTGATGTTGATCATTCCTTCGGATTTGTATCCGACATCGACCACGACTTCGGTATCCGAGACCTGCAGTACTTTGCCTTTGACGACTTCGCCTTCGGTAATGTTACTGTTGTAGGCATCCAGCAGTTTCTCGTACTCCGCTGCGGGAATGGCGTCTTCCTGCGCTATCTCCCCTCCTTCAGTAAAGCTATCTACACTGTTGGTTTCCAACATCCCGATTTGGTTCCTCCTAGAACTCATGCGATTTACAGGTGAGCGCTCGTTCCGTCAAGGGAAGGATTGTGGATGAGGCTCGCTTCAGTGAGGGCGGGCTGACCTGCAAGGCGTTATCCTACTCTATTTAATTGGGTTATGTCAAGTTGGATCGGTAAACGGTAGACGGTATACGGCATACGGCGGTGGGTGAGATCACGCCCCGGAGTAACGTCCTAGCCGACATGGGCTTCGGGTAAAAGAAAGATGCTAGTTGAGGCGTTTTCGGGTTTCCTCGAGGAGGCGGTCAAGGGTTTGTTTGGGGGTTAGGTCGGTGGTATCGACGGCGATGGCATCTTCGGCGCGCCGGAGTGGGGAATGCTGGCGGGTCCGGTCCGCCTGGTCTCGGATTTTCAGATCTTGGGTCACTCGATCGATTGTCACGTCCTCTTTTGCGGACTGCTCGGAGAAGCGGCGTTTGGCGCGTTCCTCGGGTCGCGCGTCGAGGAAGAACTTAATCTCGGCGTCCGGAAACACCACGGTTCCGATATCACGCCCCTCGAGCACAACGCCGCCACGCGTTCCGATCTTCCTCCAAAGCTCGACGAGCCCCGCGCGCAAGGTTGGGTGGACGGCGACCGCGGACGACGCGTTGGCGACGGCCTGCTCGCGGATAGCCTCACTGACGTCTTCCCCATCGAGGAAGATCTTCTCCAACCGCTCCCCTTCGAACCGAATCTCCGACCGCTCGGCTAGTGCGGCGAGCGCGGACTCATCGGACAAATCGATATGCTCGCGAATTGCCTTGAGCGCGAGCGCGCGAAACGTTGCCCCCGTATCCAGGTACACGAGCCCAAGACGCTCGGCTAGATTGCGAGCCGCCGTCGATTTGCCAGCACCGGCCGGCCCGTCGATCGCGATCACAGGGCGTCTCGTCATTTCACCCTCGTTCGCCGGGGACGTCTTGGCGAGACATCGCCCTGGAGGGCGGCGATCTCCTCGGGGCTGAGTGGGCGAAAAGCGCCTGGGGCAATACCACGCACCGATAGCATTCCGATCTGCTCGCGGTGCAGCTCGATAACAGGGTGGCCGAGTGCGCGGAACAAACGCCGAATCTCTCGGTTGCGCCCTTGGCGAAGCGTCACCCGAATTCGCGTCCGCGGCTTCGCAGCCTCGCGGCTCACTCGCGTCGTCAAGATGCGCGCACGATCAATGACGAGCCGCTCCCCGTCAACGATAATCCCGCGGGACGCGCGCGTCATCACGGCCGGAAGAGGTGTTCCCAGGATTGTCACCAGATACGTCTTCTCGACCTGGTACTTCGGGTGCGTCAGTCTTTGAGCGAACTCACCATCGTCCGTCAAAACGAGTAGCCCGCTGCTCGCCATATCGAGCCGGCCCACGGGGAAGACCCTCTGGAGCGACATGGGCAATAGCTCCATCACGGTTTTCCGGCGGCCAGGATCGGAACGCGTCGTCACGTACCCGGGGGGTTTGTTGAGCGCAATGTATCGACGCGTGGGCCGGGCTTTCACCCGGGAACCGTCGACGCGGATGTCCTGTACCTTCGGATCGGCTGAGCTGCCGAGCTCTTTGATCACGTCGCCGTCAACGGTAACGCGGCCCTCCAGGATGAGAGCTTCCGCCGCGCGGCGTGACGAGACGCCGGCATGGCTCAAGATCTTTTGCAGACGTTGTTTCATTGGTCCGTATTCGGTGTCGGCATCCGGCATTCAGCATCCGGCATTCGAATCTTACTCGGGGGCTTCGCGCTCGTCGTCATCGTCGTCATCGTCGTCATCGTCGTCATCGTCGTCATCGTCGCCGTCGTACTCGTCTTCGTCGTCATTCGGCGCTTGTTCATCATCGAGGGCGGACGGCTCTTGGTCAACGGCGGAGGATTCGGATTGCGACAGAGGTTCGATCTCGACTTCTTCTCGGGTCTGTTCGAGTTGGTCCAAGGTTTCTAGTTGCTGGGCAACTTCGTCGCCAAAGACCTCGGACATGTCCTTCAACTGAGGCAGGTCCTTCACGCTTTTCAGACCGAAGCGAACGAGAAACTCCTTCGTGGTTCCATACAGCAGCGGGTGGCCGACAACTTTTTTTCGACCCAGGATCTTCACCAGCTTTCTTTCCAGCAGCGTGCGGACGACGCCCGCGGAGCGAACCCCGCGAAGCTCCATGATTTCGGGAATTGTCGCGGGCTGCCGGTAAGCAATGACCGCGAGGGTCTCGAGCGCTTGGATGGACAGCCGTGACGGACGTGGGCCGTCGAAGAGTCGACTGACGCATTCGTGGTACTCGGGCCGCGTCGTGATCTGCCAACCACCGGCGACTTCAATGAGTTGCAGTCCCCGGCCTGACTCCTCGTAACTCTCTACCAGACTTTGTAGCGCTTCGGCAAGGATCGCCTGAGCTTCCGGGAGCGCCTTCTTGATCGATTTTATCGGAAGAGGCTCTCCGGATGCGTAGAGCAGAGCTTCGAGACTCGCACGGGCCTGTTCGAGCGAGAGGCCTGCAACCGGTTCCTGGCCCGAGGCCGTTTCCTGTTGTTCGTTTTCTGTTTCGAGTTTATCCGTCATCGGAAAGACGCATGACATGGATAGTGCCGAAGAGCTGCTGTTGATAAATCTTCAACTTCTTCACACGCACCATCTCGAGAATGGCAAGGAAGGTGACGATCACCGTCGCCCGATCCACGGCATCATCGAAGAGCTCGACAAACGTGCACTGCGGGCTCGCTTCGAGGCGCTCGTCAAGCCTTCGAATCACCTCCTCGATAGAGATCGTCTCTCGTACGAAGACGAGATCGGCGCGCTGCCGAACACGTTCGAGTACTTCGCGAAACGCGCTGATCAACTCGAAAAGGTCGACTTCGAGGAGATCTCCCTGAACGGCGCCATTTTTACCGTTGGAGCCCGCGAGCTCTTCCACGGTTTCGGGCCGAACATAGGTGGCGTTGCGGATCTCCTCTTGTTGATGGAGCTGCTGCGCTGCTTCTTTATAACGCTCGTATTCGAGCAGACGAGCAACCAGGACCGCGCGCGGGTCCTCGTTATCTTCCTCCTCGGTGCCGTCTTCGTGAGGCGGCGGCAACAGCATCTTCGATTTGATGTGGATGAGGGTCGCCGCCATGACGAGGAACTCGCCCGCGAGGTTCAAGTTCAGATCCAGCTCCTCCATGAGCTCGAGTGTTTCAAGATACTGCTTGGTGATTTCGGCGATGGGGATGTCGTAGATCTCGACTTCGTTTTTCCGGATCAAATGCAGCAGAAGTTCCAGCGGGCCATCGAAAATAGGTAGTCGAACGCGGTACCTTGGTTCAACGTCGCCACTCTCGTCCGTTCCCCGACCTAGATACAGCTCCGTCGAGCTCAAAGCTCTTCCTCCGTCAACAGCCGAACCGCACCCCGCACGTCGACCATCGTCGCTGCCGTGACCTCTCGGGCGCGCCTGGCACCCTCTCGATAGATGTCACGAACGTCATCCGGACGGCTCTCGAATTCCTTGCGGCGTTTCCGAATAGGCTCGAGCTGGACAACTACCTTGTCCGCGAGCGCGTTTTTGCACTCGATACAGCCAATGCCAGCGGTTCGACACCCTTCGGCAGCCCAAGCTTGCGTCTCTTCCGTTGAGAATACCTTGTGAAGGTCGAACACGGGACACTTCGCCGGGTCTCCCGGATCGGTGCGACGCTTTCGGGCCGGGTCAGTCACCATCGTCTTGAGCTTCTTGCGAATACTGTCCTCTTCCTCGGCGAGGTCAATCGTGTTGCCGTAGCTCTTCGACATTTTCCGACCATCGGTACCGGGGAGCTTGGGCGTCGGAGTGAGCTTGACCTCAGGCTCGGGAAGAACCGGGCCGTAGAAGTTATTGAAGCGGCGCGCGATCTCTCGCGTCAGCTCCACGTGAGGCTGTTGATCGACACCGACGGGCACGAAGTCCGCACGGTAGATGAGAATATCCGCCGCCTGCAGCAACGGATAGCCGAGAAATCCGTAGGTGGTGAGGTCTTTGTCCTGGAGCTGGGTCATCTGCTCTTTGTAGGTGGGAACTCGCTCGAGCCACGGCAGCGGCACCACCATGGAGAGCAGCAAATGAAGCTCGGCGTGCTCTGGAACGTGCGATTGAATGAACAGAGTCGATCTTTCCGGATCGAGACCGGCCGCGAGAAAATCAAGGGCGAGCTCTCTCGTGTTCGCTTTCAGCTCGGAGGTGTCCGCGTAATCCGTCGTCAGGGCGTGCCAGTCGACGATGCAATAGAAGGTATCGAGCTCGTCCTGCATCGCGACCCAGTTTTCGAACGCCCCGAGAAGATGCCCCAGGTGCGCGGCGCCAGTCGGCCGCATCCCTGATAAAACACGCTTCGTCTTCGCCATTGATGCTGAGTCGCGCGGAGATTAGCACGATCAGCGTTCTGCCACCAGCTTGGGTTCCGTCGGGAAGGCTGTCAAAAGCAAGGGGGATAGGGGGACCGGCGCGATCCGAGTTTGGGGATTAGGAGATTTGCACATCAGGTCTTTATCCCCCTATCCCCTCCTATCTCCCTATCCCCTTGCTTTTCAGCGGCTAGAGCAGCTCTTGAATGTGCTGATCCCTGCTAGCCCGGCTCGTCGATCTCGTGCCCGTGCCCGCGTGCCCGACTAAGAGTCCAGCCCGCGCAAAAAGAGACAAGCTCGTTAACGATCCGCGGAAGCGCCCACCGTGAGCATCTTTAGTCGGGCACGGGCACGCAAACGGGCACGCGCACGAAGACGACTGAGCTTTCTCGGAGTGCTTCAGTACCCGATTCAGGGACTCCCTCTCCGTCCGATCTCCGTGATTTCCGCGCCTCCGTCGTCAAAGCAGCTCTTGAAGATGCAGGTGGACTTGTTTGCCTAGCTTGGGGCCTAGTAGGTCTTGGAGTTGCTCCACGCCGGCGGCTTTGACGCCTTTTAGGCTCTTGAAGTGGGTTAGGAGTTTTCTTCGGTTCTTGGGGCCGACGCCAGGGATGGCCTCCAGGGAGGAGCTCAGGTCGCGGGCTTTTCGCTGTTGGCGGTGAAAGGTGATGGCGAAACGGTGGGCTTCGTCACGGACACGTTGGAGCAATTGGCGCGCAGGTGAGTGCTGATCCAGCACGATCGGCTCGGAGGTGTCGGGTATGAAGATCCACTCTTCTTGCTTCGCGAGGCTCACGACCGGCAGGTGCGAGAGTCCCAGCTCTTCCAAAGCGCCCCAGGCTGCGCTGAGTTGCCCTTTGCCTCCGTCGACCAGGATCAGATCGGGAAGATCTTGCCCTTCCTCGAGAACGCGGCGGTAGCGCCTGAGAACGACTTCCCTCATCGAAGCGTAGTCGTCGGGCTTACCCGTCTTCACGGTGCCAATTTTGTATTTGCGGTAGTCGCTGCGCTTGGGCTGCCCACGCTCGAACGCGACCATCGACGCTACCGTCTCACTGCCTTGAATGGTCGAGATATCGAAGCCCTCGATACGTTCGGGACGGTCGGGAAGATCGAGGACTTCTCGCAAGGCCTCGAGACGTTGGCTCGCTTGGCGCCCTTCCTCACGAAAGTCGAGCTCGTAGGCAAGCCGGGCGTTGCGGCAGACGAGCTCAACCAGTCGTCGTTTCCCACCGCGCTGGGGCACGAGGATCTCGACCTTGGAACCCTTTTTGGCGCTGAGCCACTCGACGACGGTTTGGCGCTCGGGGAAATCGATGGGGATATGGATCGTCGACGGAAGGAAACGCCCCAGCTCGTAATACTGCTTCAGCGACGCCTCGATGACGTCGGACTCTTCGTGTGCTTCGAGCTCCTCCAACAAAAAGCTGTCGCGGTCCACGACTTTCCCCGAACGGACGGAGAACACTTGAAGTACCGCGTTGTCGCCTTCGCGATAAAGACCGAACACATCGCTTTCACCGCCACGGACGCCGGCCATCTTCTGGCGCGCTCCCAGCTCCTCGAGCGTCCGCACGTTGTCTCTCAGTCGCGCCGCTTCCTCGAAGCGTTCGCCTTCGGCCTCGTCGTGCATCTTCTTTTTCAACGAAACGATGAGGTCGTCATTTCTACCTTCGAGAAAGAGCTTGGCGTCCTCGGCAGCCTTGCGGTACTCGGCAAGGCTCACAATCTCGTCGACGCACGGCGCGATGCAGCGTTTGATCTGAAACTGCAAACATGGACGTGGGCGCTTGCCGTTGAGTTTTTCTCGGCAATTGCGGACGCCGAAGAGCCGGTGGACGAGATTGGCGGTCTTGCGCGCAAGGCTTGCGGGCACGTACGGCCCGGAGTACACGGCGCCATCGGAGCCGGGCTGGCGCACGACATAGAGCCGCGGGTAGCCCTCGTTCAACGTGAGCTTCAAGTACGGATGATTCTTGTCATCGCGCAGCAGAACGTTGAATCTGGGTTTGTGAGTCTTGATGAGGCTGTTTTCGAGGACGAGAGCCTCGCGCTCGGTGTCGGTGACGACCACCTCGACGTCACGGATGCGCTCGACGAGACGATCCAGCCGGGGACTATCGACGCGCGCTTCTTGAAAGTAGGAGCGGACGCGGCTTCTCAGTGAGCGCGCCTTCCCGACGTAGAGGATCTCCCCGTTCTGACCGCGGAACATGTAGACCCCAGAGCTTTTGGGAATCTCGTCTAGCTTTTGCTGGAGGTCCATTTTCGCGCTTCTATTCTCGGGTTTTCCATCATCGAGTCGTCTATTTTCGAAAACAGGGGGCGCCAGCGCAAGGACGCGAGTGAATCCAAGAGACCAGGATCAGGAACTGACTTGCTGGTGCTGACGTTCGGGGTCGCCCGTCACCTGGACGACTTGCGGCGCATCGGCACGACGAGTGTACGGCTCGCCGGTTTGCCTCGCTCACCAATCGTCGAAGAGCCCAACGATTTGACCACACGCGATGGTGCAGTTGCGCGCGCACGTCTTCGGCCGGTCGTATTCTCGGTGCAGGTCTTCCCGCGTGTAGTCTTCGAGCCGGGTCCCGGGATATCCAAGCTGTTGCGAGCTCAGGTGAACGAGCCCGTCTTCGCAGATGTAGACGTAACGAGCTCCGGCGCGACGTCGCCAGTTGTGCGGTTTACCGTGGGCAAGATCTTCGCGAAACCCGGTGAACGTGCGTAGCTCTTCTTACCCTGCTGGCGCAAACGGTCATAAACCGACCTCGCGCGCGCGCCCAAGGCAACGAGCTTGCCGACACGGTCATGGATGATACCGAGGTTCGTCGAAAACCCAAGCTCGACGGCTCGACTCGCGACCGCCACCGCATCCTCGGGATCGTCGATGCCGCTTCCGATCACCGAGTTGATGTTCACGAAATCCAAAGCTCGTGCGCGCGAATTCTGGCCCGAGAGCTTCATAAATTAGTGCTTGATGATCGCGACGTCCTTGGGCAAATCGAGCTCGAAAATATCGTCAGGGAGCTCCCCGTTGATGACAACGTTCTCGAAGTCGATATCGGTGTGGTCGCGATTCACTTCGTGGAACACGGAGCGCACCGGCGTCCACGTCGTTTTGTCCACGGTCAGCTCGATAGCTGCAAAAAGCGACGCGGGTGAGTCTGGCTTGGGAATGAGCTTCAAGACCACGCTCGACTCAGACTCCTCGAGGAGGCTCGCATCGTAGTTCTTCGCGAGCTCGTCGTTGCTGCCGCCGAAGCCGACAAGCAGGTTCATGCCCGAACGGCCTCCCGAGTCCTGTTTGAACTCATCCACCTGAGCCGCGCTGACGTTATAAACGCGGACGAGTTTGTCCCGAACGAGCAGCACCTTGGGCGCGGGCTCCACATGCTCCCAGCGAACAGATCCTGGCATCTCAAGATGGAGCTTCCCGCGGCTGACGTCCTGATCCTGCAAAATGGCGTCGTGGTCCGTTTGCTCGAAATCCGCGGTGAGCGTTCGCAGCTGCTCGCCCGCTTTTTCCATCTCGGCGAGGATCTCGTCGAGCCTCGCCGCGTCTACGGGAGACGCGACTAGCGACAAAGCTAGCAACGAGATCGTCAACATCATCATTAGGAGTCTAGCGCGCTTGAGAGCGCGCCCGCTCGGGCTCTTCGACGAGCTCGGCTACGGTGCCATGGCTTCGGATCTGGCCATCCAGCATCTCGATCACCCGGTTCCCCATCTCGGCAGCCTCGGGGTTGTGAGTGATCATCACGATCGTCTGCTGCTTTTCGCGATTCAAATCCGAGAGGAGCCGAAGAACTTGCTCCGAGTTACGTGAGTCTAGATTCCCGGTCGGCTCGTCTGCCAGGATCATTGCGGGCTTGTTCACGAGCGCGCGGGCAATCGCCACCCGCTGTTGCTCGCCCACGGAAAGCTCGAGCGGCTTGTAGTCGAGTTTGTGCCTCAAATGAACGATCTCGAGCAGGTCACCCACCTCGTCGCGGGTTACCGGCTCACCGCCGTAAATCTGACGGGCAATCTCGATGTTGGCCTGAACCGTCAGCGTGGAAAGCAGGTTGAAACGCTGGAAGACGAAACCGATCTTCAGGCACCGCATCCGGGTGCGCACCGCATCCGAGACGGACGCAAGGTCGACCCCGTCGATGAACACTTGCCCGGACGTCGGAGCCGACAGCCCGCCCAAAATCTGGAGAAGCGTCGTTTTGCCGCAACCCGAAGGCCCCATGATCGACACGAACTCGCCCGCTTTGATCTCCATGTCGATACCCTGCAGTGCGGGAACATCGAGCGAGCCAGTCCGGTAGACCTTGCGCAGGGCTATCGTCTTCAATACGGCGCGTCGTTGACTCATGGACTCACGGAACTCATGTCAATGCCAAACTCTACTCGAAGTTGAGCGCCTCGACTGGATCGAGCTTGGCGGCTCGATAGGCCGGATAGAGAGCGCCCAAAAGGCCTCCGCTGATGCCTAGGATAGCCGACATCATGAACCACCGGGGGATCAAGTCGACGGTAAGCGTCGGGAAAAACGTCAGAATCGCCGAACGACCGAGAACCGAGATTACGAAGCCGGCAACGACGCCCATGACGCAAATCAGAAACGATTCCACCATCACCAACCGGATGATGAACATCTTGCTCGCGCCAAGGGCTTTGAGAATTCCGATCTCGCGGGTTCGCTCGATGATCGTCGTGTACATCGCGAGCAGAATGACGAGGTAGCTAATCACCGCCGCGAAAAGCGATAGCGCACTGATGAATTCCGTCAGGCCGAGTGCGTTTTCTTTCATCGCCTCGGAAAACCCTTCGAGCGCGGTGATTTGATAGCCCTCGAAACGCGCCTCCAGCGCGGCGGCCGCCTCGGCAACCGTGGAATCGTCCCCGACTTTGAGAAAGAACAGTGACGCCTTGCCGGGTTGCGCCGTCGCGGTCTGCATGTCGGTGATGCCCATGAAGATCCGAACGCCCGCACCCGCCTTGCAGATGCCGACCACCGTGAAGTCGCGATTCATGATCGGGAGCACGTCGCCAACCTTGATGCCGTCGGCAGCGGCGAGAACCGTGTCAACGATGAGGTCGGCGGGCTCTTCAAGACCGCGTCCCTCGACGATCTCGATTCCATTCCCGACCTGGTTGTACGTCATCTCGTCGACGCCGAAAATCATGACGAGCTTTTGCTTGCCTTTCAGGCTCGTCAGCCGACCCGTCAAAACGGGCGCAGCAGCCGCGACTCCGGGAACGTCGAGGAGGCGAGCGCCTAAGCGTACGTCGACGACACCTGAGTTGATGGCGAGAAACGGGGACGACCCTGGCGCTTGAAAGATGATGTCAGCGCCGACGTTCTTGATGCGATCTGCGGTCTCGTCGAGGCTGCCGTGCGCGAGACCGACCAGCACGAGCACGAGCGCCACCCCGAGGGCAACCGCAAGAATGCCTACAGTGGTACGTGTTTTGCGATTAAAGATGTTTGCTAGGGGAAGGTTCGCCATGTTGGGTCTTTCGCGGCCCCATCAGGGAGCTGCACAAACAGGCTATCGTAGCAAAGTGAGCCCGCGCCAGCAACATAGGGCCTCCCTTTTGTGCCGCCAGCCGACGATCAGCCGCCCGCCATCAAGTCGATCCGCTCACCGCATTGCTATACTCCCGCGGATGAAAGCGATACAGGTACACACCCCCGGGGCGCCAGATGCCCTCGAACTCGTCGAGATCCCTACTCCCAGACCGGCGTCCGGCGAAGCTTTGGTTCGCATCGAGTCCATCGGCGTGAACTTTATCGACGTCTATCACCGAACGGGGCTCTACCCGCTCGGTACGCCCTTCACCCCAGGACGCGAGGCGGCGGGTGTGGTCGAAGCCATCGGCCCGGATGTCACCGAGGTTCAGCCCGGCGACCGGGTGGCGTATGTATTGAGCCCTAGCTACGCCCAGTTCTCGGTCGTGCCCGCCGCGAAGCTCGTGCCGGTACCTGCGGACGTGAGCTTCGATAAAGCTGCCGCACTGATGCTCCAGGGCTTGACCGCGCACTATCTCTCTCACTCGACGTTTGCCATCCAAAAGGACCAGCAGATTCTCATCCACGCGGCCGCAGGGGGCGTCGGGTTACTGCTGGTACAGATGGCGAAACAACGCGGTGGTCGGGTTTTCGGGACCGTCTCCACCGAGGCCAAAGCGGACGCGGCGAAACGAGCTGGGGTCGACGTCGTCATCCGCTACACCGAAGAAGATTTCGAAGAAGCGGTAAGGCGCGAGACCCAGGGCGACGGACTTCATGCTGTCTACGACTCGGTCGGTCACACGACGTTCGACAAGAGCCTGAAGTGCCTCCGCCCGCGCGGCGTGCTCGTGCTCTTCGGCCAATCGAGCGGCCCGGTGCCACCGTTCGATCTGGGAAGGCTCGCCGGCGGCGGGTCGCTGTTCGTCACCCGCCCGACGCTCGGCCACTACATTCTCGGTCGCGAGGAGCTTCTCGAACGATCGGGAGACATCCTCGGCTGGGTCGAGCGTGGCGAGCTGGCGGTCACGATCGATCGTGAGCTACCCCTGGCCGAAGCCGCCGAAGCACACCGGCTGCTCGAGGGGCGCAAGACTAGCGGGAAGTTGTTGTTGCGACCGTAGGGTCGCACCGTTCCCGTTCCCGTTCCCGTTCCCGAAACACCGAGACGCGAGCTCTTGCTTTTTCTTTGCGTTTCTATCTTGACGACGAGGCTGGGATGGGTCGAAATCTATTGGGAACGGGTCGGGTCAGCGCTCGGACCGGTAGGCTCGGTCTAGCAGCACAACAGGGTGCACCACTTCAGCCTTGAGCAACGACCGCCTCACTCCCTCCGATAGCTGCAGGTGGCAGCCAGGGTTTCCAGTGGCGATGATGTCCGGTCTCGCGGGAACGATGTCTTTCATCTTGCGCTCGAGCACTTCCATGGACATGTCGTAGTGCGTGACGTTGTAGATACCGGCGCTACCGCAGCAGCGCTCGGGCTCGCGGTAGTCGACGAGCTCGACGCCCGGGATCTTCGAAAGAAGCTCGCGCGGCTCGTCCTTGACGCGTTGGGCGTGGAAAAGATGGCACGGGGCGTCGTAGGCAACCCGCATCGGCTTCGTCGACGGCGACGCGGCGGGTGCCTCGAAGCCTTCACGCACGAGAAACGCGGAGATATCGACCACTCGCTCCGCGAACGATTTCGCGCCAGGGTTCGATTCGAGGAGCTCTCCATACTCCGAGAGCGCAGCACCACAACCCGCTGCGTTGACCACGATCGCATCCACGTCCTTGAACGCCTCGATATTCTTCGCCGCAAGCTCGCGTCCGGTGTCGGGCAGCCCGTTGTGTAGATGCAGCGCGCCACAGCACACCTGCTCTTTCGGCACGACAACTTCGTAACCATTGCGTTGCAGCACGCGCGCGGTGGCTTCGTTGACTTCAGAAAAAAGATGCGACGCAATGCAACCAGCGAACAACGCGACACGCTTTCGCGGCTTTCCGTCAGGCTCGAAACGATCCGCAAGCACAGTCCTTGGGGTTATCGCGGGTAACAGCGCGGCGCGTTCACCCAGAGCGGGCGAGATCGCGGAGACGAGCCGTCGCAAGCCGAGCGCGTCCCCCCAGCGTGCAAAGGTCATGAACAATGCGAGCCGTCGCGGGTGGGCCAAAACTCCCGACAGAAGGAACCTCTTCGCCCAGCGAAGAAGCGTTCCTTCGTTCTTTGCTTCCGTGATGAGCCCGCGAGCTTGCTCCATGATATTGCCAACAGGAACTCCCGCCGGACACACCGATTCACAGCCACGGCACGCGAGGCAATCGTAGAACTCGCTTGCGAGCCCTTCGGTCAGAGCAAGACGTCCTTCCAAGACTGCGCGGACGTTGTACACCTGACCACGTGGCGCAAGCGACTCCCGAGGCTTGGCTTCGTATGCCGGACACGCCGGCAGGCACAATCCTCAGTGAACGCAGGCGAGCGTCTTCTTGTATAGGCTCTCGTGGCTTTCGATCACGATCCCGATCCTCAAATCCTGCCGACGAATCGGCCTGGAGACAAAATCCCCTTCGGGTCGAGCTTCGTTTTGATCTGGCGCATCAATTCGAACCCTCCCGGAGTCTCTCCGAACACGTCGAGCTCGGTTTTGAGCTCGGCGGGCGCACGTTCGACCACGACCACCCCACCCTGAGCCGCCGCGCGTTCTTGCCGGTCGGCGAGTGCGTCCGGATCCGTCGTCCGACTATAGACGAGACCCGCGTCCGGGTATGCGACGAGCGCGCCGCCATCCTGCCAGCTCTCGGCGAGATGGAACGTTCGCGCAGGCGTGACTTGACCGCGCAATACGAGCTCGGAGGTCTCACTAGGACCGACCGGAAAATCACGGATCCGTTCCCACGACGGAGCTGGAACGATCTCACCGCCAGATGCCGAGACGCTGCCACTCACTTCTTCAGCGAGACCTTCGAAGCGCAGCAACAGCGTCCACGCGTCCAATCCAAACATTTCCGCGGCCGTCGGGTTCAGCAGGACCGCAACCTCGGGCGCATGCGCGAGATCGCGCACCTCGCGCCACCCGCGCTCTGCCTCCTGCGCCCGCCGAAACCCGAGGGCAACCGTGCGGGCGTCTTCCGGCAGTGCACGCAACCGTAGAAACGCCCGCGTCACGACCGCGAGACTCCCCGCCGACCCAACGAAGAGCTTCATCAGCTCATAGCCGGCAACGTTTTTGACCACACGCCCGCCCGACTTGAACTGCGCGCCATCCGCCAGCACGCCCTCGAAGCCGAGCAAGAGATCTCGGGGACGCGCTCCGGGGCGACGGCGCAGGCCCGGTTCGCCAAGCGCCAGTATCCCGCCAATCGTCGCTCGAGACGGGTACGGGGCATCGAGAGGCAGAAACTGGTTCGCTTGGGCGAGTTGCTCGTTGAGCGCTCCGAGGGTCGTCCCGGCTCGCACCGCGACGGTGAGATCTCCAGGAATGTGATCTTCGACGCCCACGAGGCGCGTCATCCTCAAATACGCGTCGAGCCGGCTCGGCGCGTTGCCGAGCTCGAGTCTCGTGGCGCCTCCAACCGGCACCACCGCCATGTTCTCCTGGTGACACAGCGCCAGCGCTTCAGCGCACGCCTCATCATCTTCCGGCTCGAGCACGAGGGAAGGCGATAGCCCGTCAATCCGAGGGTCCTCCGACGTCGGGGGTCGGGCGCCCACCTCGCCGAGAAAATCTTTCAAATCCACGCTCCCGGTGCCGCAGCGACCGATCCCAAGCTCGCCGCTTCGCCGCAGCCTGACGACGTCGGGAAGAGCTTGCCTGGATTGCACAGACCCCGCGGGTTCCAAACGTCGCGAAGGGATCGCATCAAGTCCAGGTCGATCTCCGAGAACAACAGCCCCATGTGGTCGGATTTCTCCGTTCCAATGCCGTGCTCACCGCTAATCGTTCCCCCAACCGCGACACAAAGCTCCAGGATTTCGCGGCCCGCTTCGAGTACCCGCCGGCACTCGTCGGCGTCTCGTCCGTCGTAGGGAATGCACGGATGCAGGTTGCCATCTCCCGCGTGGAAAACGTTCGCGACTTTGATTCGGTACCTCTCGGCAATCTCGCCGACTTTGACGAGAACTTCGGGAAGCCGCGATCTAGGGACGACGCCATCTTGAACGTAGAGATCCGTGGAGAGCCTGCCCATCGCTCCGAAGGCCGCCTTCCTCCCGAGCCAAAGACGTGCCCGCGCTTGTGCGTCGCGAGCTACCATAAACGAGACCGCCCCGTGCTTGTCACACTGCTGACGAATCTCCTCCTCCATCCGATCCATGCCGTGCGCAGCACCATCGAGCTCCACGAGAAGAACCGCCGCCGCGTCCACGGGGTAGCCCGCCGCGTTGACACCTGCCTCGATGACCTGGATCGTGGGCTGATCGAGCATCTCGAGAGCCGCGGGAACGATCCCGAGGGCAACGATGTCCGAGACCGCCTCGCAGGCCGCCTCCATGCTCCGGAATGGTGCGAGCAGCGTTTTCACCGCTTCCGGGGTGGGCATCAAGCGCACCAGAGCTTCGGTCGCGATGCCGAACGTCCCTTCCGACCCAACGAACAGACCGACAAGGTCGTAGCCCACAGAGTCACGTGGACCGCCGAGGTGGACCACCTCCCCATCCGGGAGAACGACCGTGAGCCCGAGAACATGGGAGGTCGTCGCCCCGTATTTGAAGCAGTGAGGACCACCAGAGTTCTCGGCGATATTCCCACCAAGGGTACACGACGACTGGCTCGACGGATCGGGTGCGAAATAGAGCCCGTGACGGGCAACATGCCGGGAAATCTCCAGATTGACGACTCCCGTTTGACAAAGCGCGAGTCGGTTCGACAAGTCGAGCTCGAGAATTTGGTTCATCGATGCGAGCGAGATGACGAGCCCACCCTCGCTCGGAGTGGCTCCACCAGAAAGACCAGTCCCCGCGCCGCGTGCGACGAACGGAACTCCGTACTCGGAGCACAAGCGCACCACGGCCGCCACCTCATCGGTCGAGCGCGGCAGGACGACGGCGTCGGGCGAGGACTTGAACGCGGTGCTGCCGTCACATTCGTACACGAGCACATGATGGGGGTCGACGAGAACAGACTCGGGCGGGAGCCCGCGCTTCAACTTTGCGATGAGCGAGGCATCAAGTTCGTGGCGCACAGCGACACGAACGCTAACACGTCCGGATCGGAGAAGACAACTCAACGTTTGAGATGCGGCAAGCGGGGCTCGCCGATGGCGTATGTCCCTTGCTCACAAAGAGATAACGAGAATACGCTTGCGCAAGTTAGGGCAGTGTAATACAGTAACCCTTTTAGTCTTTTGGTACTCAGATAAGACAAGTAAGATATACCCTTCTCACCATGCTGATACTAGCGCAGAAAAGACACCGCATATCCGACCGCGCTCAAGCGAAAATCCGGAGCATCCTCGCAGAAACGGGCCAGTGCGACACGGTGAGGCTCTTTGCTGAGAAGACCCGCGATGGCGGAATCGAGATCGGCCTCGCGTCGGATCGTCGTCGCGACGACGATTTCCAGATACCTGCCGACGGGGTCACCGTCGTCGCCGACGCGCAAACGTTGGCGATCGCGAGGGATCGAGTCATCGACTATGAGACCCACGGATTCACGTTCGCGGGGGACACCGCTTGCGAAGCGCTGCCTTTTACTGAATAGTTACGGATGAGCGACAGGTCATGACGGAACAAACTGCGCAGGATCGCCCATCAAGCACGCGACACCCGACTCAGACCCAGGAGCACACCATGAACACGAGGGCTTCCGAGATCCCCAGCGGAATGAATGGATCCAACGGTAGCAACGGACTGGGCCACGCATTCCAAGCGTTAGCGACAGCCAACGATTCGACGCAGGAGCTCAACGGAACACTCAAGATGTGCTCACGTACCCTCGAGCTCGTGACCGACTCCGGAGTAGAGCTCTACAACATCACCGACCGCATCAAGGATTTGGTGAAGTCCTCGGGAATCAAAGCCGGCTTTCTCGTCCTGTCTTCGCTGCACACGACAACCGCGGTGTTCATCAACGAGTTCCAGGCCGCGCTGATGGCCGACGTCAAGCATTTCCTCGAGCGCATTGCCAATCGCGAGAACGGCTACCTCCACAACTGCGAGGATTGCTCGGATTGCGAGCGCCAGAACGCCGAAGCGCATATCCGCGCGCTGGTTCTCGGCCACAACGTGACACTGCCCATCCAGGAAGGCGAGATTCCTCTCGGACAGTGGCAGAGCATCCTTTTCGCCGAGCTCGACGGCCCTCGCGAGAGGAGCGTCATCGCCCAGGTCATCGGCGTCTAGTGGACTGTAACAGATATTCGTTGCGCAAATCGCGAGGCCATTTTGGGAGCTGGCAAGGCGTGATGACGACGGTATATCTAGATATTTGCCGCCTTCCGCAGCGAGCTTGTCGAGCGGAGGGCTAGGCCGAAGGCCGAACTGCAAGAATGCTCGCAACGCAGCCAGCGCGCAAAAGGGCCTGCGATTTTGGCAACGAATATCTGTTACAGTCCACTAGTCGCCGGGCGACCTAGAGCCGGGAGCACCAGCGTGATCCTTCGCGTCGAGTTTCAGTTCAACGCTGCGCACCGCCTACCTTTCTACGAAGGCCCCTGTTTTCACACCCATGGCCACAATTACAAGCTTTTAGTCTTCTCCGAAGGGCCCGTTGATCCCGCGACCGGCCTCTCCATCGACTTCGTCAGAGTGAAGGAGCTAGTTCGCACCCACGTGCTCGACTGCATCGATCACAACGATCTCAACCTGGTGCTCGAAAACCCGACCGCCGAGAATGTTGTCGTGTGGATGTGGGGACGACTTCAACCCCACCTGGACGGCTTGAAAGAGATGCAGTTGTACGAGACCGATGACGCCGCTGTCATTTATCGCGGAGAGACTGTTGGCCAGCCAGCCGAAGCCTGAGCGCTTCGATGTGGCCGCGATGCGCCGGGCCATCCGATCGTTTCTCGAGGGGGCCGGTCTCGAAGTCGAAGGAACCGAGCTCGCCGAGACTCCAGACAACGTCGCACGCGCCTGGATCGAGTCCTACCTCGACGGGTACGACGCTGACCCCGCGATCCTCTTCAAAGACGCCTACGAGAGTTCGCCCGTGCGCGAGTCCACGCAGAGCGTGCTGCTCAAAGGAATCCCTTTCCACGGGATGTGCCCACACCATCTGTTGCCATTTCATGGTCACGCCCATGTGGCGTACATCCCCGGGAAAAAACTCGCCTCGCTTTCGAGCCTCGCACGGCTGGTGGAGTGCTACGCACACCGTCTCGAGATTCAAGAGACGGTGACCCGCCAGATTGCGGAAGCTATATCGCAACACTTGGACGCGGACGGAGCTGCTGTCGTTCTCGACACCGACCAAACCTGCATGACGACGAGGGGCGTTGAACGCGAAGGCACCCGAACGGTAACGCAGCACTTTACGGGAGCGTTCGCGGGCGACAGCGCCATGCGCTCGGAGTTCTTCTCGAGTATCGGCTGATGGCGTTCGAGCCCAAAGTGGCCGTCGTCACTGGCGCGAGCCAAGGGATTGGTCGCTCGACGTCTCTAGCGCTGGCGAGCCGCGGCGTCGCGGTCGCGGTCGCTGTCGCGGCGCGCAACCAAGAGACGCTCGCGGCCGTCGCAAGCGAGATACGCAATCAAGGCGGCACAGCTCTTGCCATCCCGACGAACGTCGCCGACGCGGCGAGCGTCGAGGCGTTGGTGGTGCAAACAGCCCAAACACTCGGACCGATCGATCTTCTTGTGAACAACGCGGGCGTCGTTGCTCGCAGCAGGGTCGTGGACACCGATGAGGCGACTTGGGACGAGGTGCTCGATATCAACTTGAAGGGAGCGTTTCTGTGCACCAAGGCAGTGCTCCCGGAAATGATCCGACACGGTCGTGGAAGGATCGTGAACGTCTCTTCGATCTCGGGCAAGCTCGGAACACCGCAGCTGGCGGCCTATTGCGCTTCGAAGTGGGGACTCATCGGATTCACCAAAGCAACCGCCGAGGAAGTTCGCGGCGACGGCGTTCACGTGTTCTCCGTTTGTCCAGGTTCGGTCGATACCGAGATGCTGCAAAAGGGTCTGCCCGGCGCAAAGCCGGCGATGGAGCCAGAGGATGTTGCCGACGTGATCGTGTATCTGGCGACCGACGCCCCGGAGGCGATGACGGGGGCCGCGGTCGATGTGTTTGGGTAGTCGGTATACGGTTCACGGCATACGGCATACGGGTCCAATACGTGGAGGGCGGTGCACGACAGGCGGCACCGGCAGCGAACCGACAGCTGTGTTGAGTAAACCGTGAACCGCATACCGCATACCGCTTAGGCTTCGGGGAACATTTCCTTGAACTTGGCCCAGTCGGCTTCGGTCGGGTGGAAGTCCTTTTTCAGTAGCTCCCAGCGGGCGACTCTTACGAAGTTCGCCACAAAGCTCATCACTCCCAACAACAGCAGCGGGGTCGAGACGTCTAGCAAGCTCGCGTTCGACGTCATGATCGCGACGGCGGTCAGTAGGACGCCGGTGAAGATGGCCAAGTTCGCGAACACTCTCAGTTTTTCGCTGTGGAGCTCTTTCATTCCGGGGACGGGTTTTTTGCCGAAGTCTTTCTGGAAGCGCTCTTTCCAGACCCACATTGGGAACAGCTTGAACGCCACGGTGACTACCGTCAGCACCATGAAGCCGAAGACCGCGAGAAATCCGTAGGCTAGCTGCACTCGCCCACGGGCAGGGTCGGCGGCATCGGGCCAGCCGAGCGACAGGACGACTCCGGACGCGGCGGCGAGAAGCAGGAACGTTAGCGGCAATAGCTCCCACTCGCGTGCGCGACCCTTCAGGAGGGCACGCGCCGGGCCCCATGCCTGCCACACGAAAGCGAGCGCGAGCAGCACCGCAAACGGCGCAACGCTGCGCTCGGTAAGAAAAGCGAACGCAACCCCGAGCGTTCCGATATTCAGAAGTGCGAAGCGCAAGGGCATGAAGCGCGCGGCACCGAACGAGGTTGGGACGAGTTTGAGCTCGACGCCGAAGATCATCATGGCAATCCAGCCGACGCCGGCGATATGGGCGTGCGCGAACACGTTGTCGATGTAGTGCGTCGTCAGGATGGGCGCCCGGACGTCGTAACCTTTGAGCAGACCGAGAAAGATGCCGAGAGTCGCCGCGAGCAAGAAATACACGAGGGCAGCCACAACGAAGCGAGCCGGCCATGCGTTCTTGCCGGTAACGCTAAAAAGGCCGCGGAAGTTCCATACCTGCAAGACACCCGCGGCAAAAACGAGAAACGTCGACCAACTCATCCCGCGCGACTCGCCCATCCAGAAGTGGGAAATCATCCCCCACACTCCGATGAAGTAAAACGCGAACTGCGCCCGTCCGACCCAATAGGACGACGGCTCGACACCGAGCAGCGTCGGACTCAAGCGGTGGAGGACACCCATCATCAGCGACGAGAGAAAGCCGAGGGTCAAAAGATGGGTCAGTGCCAGGAGCTGGCTGAAGTAGAAGTACTCGAGAAGATACTCGCGCTTGAAAAAGAGCCATGCCGTCGCCAGGACCAGCGACAGCATACCGTTCAGAACAAAGGGCTCTTCGAGTCGGCTTTTGCTCGAAGGCAAATCAGATCAGCCCATCGTGGCGACTTTGATCGGCTCGATATAGTACTTCACTCGGATTTCATCGGGAACGCGAAAAGGATACTTGTCTTCATTCAAATACTTCTTGGCCAGGCGGTCGATGTGCTCATCGGCACCCTCTTCTGTGATCTTCGCGATGCGGCCGCGGATCATGATCGACCGATACGGATTATCGGGATCGGTCGCAGAAAGGGCAACGCGTTCGTCAGCGCGGATGTTGCGATCTTTGAGGCGACCTTTCGCCGAGTTCACCACGATGTGCTCGCCGTCGTACTCCGCCCATACCGGACTGACCTGAGGACTTCCGTCGCTCATCTTTGTCGCGAGATGGACGAATGATTTCTTGCTCAAAATGTCTTGGAAGTTCTCCGGTATCGCGACCACGGGTCACTCCGCCTTTCTTTCGGGAAGATCGAACGCCTTCGAATCGTGCTGAAATCCCTGACGGTTGTGAGCGCCATCGCAAAACGGTTTGTTCTCCGAGTGCCCGCACCGGCAAAGAGAGATGGCGTCGCGACCTCCAAGATCATAGGTGTTGCCTTCGGCATCCTTCAAGGTCACTTCACCCTTCACGCGCAAAGGCCCGTTGTTGAGTACTGTGATTTCGGGCATCCAATGTCTCCTTTTCGAAGCGCCTAGTATATCATCGGGTACATGTTGGACGACGAAGCACCGAAATCCGCGGTGGAGCTCGCAATGGAGAAGCTGCGGGCGCAAGACGGTTTCGAAGAAGTGAAGCTCACCGACGAACAAAAGGCGGAAATCGCCGATATCCGCAGCCGTTTCCGGGCCCAGATCGCGGAGCTCGAGATCCAGCAAGACGCCCAGCTCCGCATCGCTGGCGCCTTCGAAGAAGTCGAAATTCTCCGCGCTGAGCTGAAGAAGGAAAAAGAGCGCCTCGAGGGCGAGATGGAAAAAAAGGTCTCCGAAGCGCGCACGCGGCCCTGATGCCATCCACGGTTTTCGACTCTTTCTACTTCAAAGACCGTTTCGGAAGCTCCGCGATGCGAGAGCTTTGGAACGATCAGGCGACGCTCCAGAGGTGGCTCGACGTCGAAGCAGCGCTTGCGAAGGTCGAAGCCGGCCTCGGACTCGTCCCTCCCAAGGCAGCGAGGGAGATTGCATCGAAAGCGCGCATCGACAATCTCGACCTGAGGGCGCTGAAACGCGCCTTCGACCGCACTTGGAATCCTGTCGTCCCGCTCGTTGATGGCCTTCGCAAGAAACTCTCTCCGGCCGCGGCGGGGTACGTGCATTGGGGAGCTACGAGCAAGAACGTCTTCGACACCGGGATGGCCCTGCAGGTCAAAGACAGCTACAGCGTCATTCTCGCCAACCTTCAGGAGGTGGCTTCGCTTCTGGCCGGTCTCGCCGAAAAGCATCGCGATACGATCATGGCGGGACGAACCCACGGACAGCACGCGCTTCCCGTCACGTTTGGGTTCAAAGCCGCCGTCTGGCTCGACGAGATCATGAGACACCAGGACAGGCTGCTCGAAGGCCGAACGCGAGTGCTCGTCGGCGAGTTCGGCGGCGCCGTCGGCACGCTTGCGTCGCTCGGGAAAAAAGGTCTCCGCGTGCAAAAAGAGTTGATGCTCCAACTCGAGCTAGGCGTCGCAACGATCCCGGTCAAAACGGCGGGCGATCGTATCGCGGAGTTCATCGTGCACCTGGGCATGCTCTCGGCGACCCTCGGTAAGATCGCCCAAAACATCTACAACCTTCAGCAAACCGACGTCGACGAAGTGACCGAGTTCACCGAGGGCAAAGTCGGAAGCTCTGCCATGCCCCACAAGCAAAATCCTGTCGCGTCGGGCTCGATCGTTTTTCTTGGCAGACTCCTGCGCTCGAACGTCCTCCCAGCACTCGACTACATCAACGCGGAATGGGAGGACGACCACCGCCAGGGGGAAACGGCGTGGAAGTTCGTGCCTGAGGCATGTCTTCTCGCCGACGCCCAACTCGAGCTCATGCAACGCGTGCTCAAAAACCTCATCGTCAAGCCGGAGAACATGGAACGCAACCTCGAGCGCGCCGGAGGTTTCGTGTGCTCGGAAGCACTCCTGATGAAGCTCGCCGCCGCAATCGGCAGCGACAAAGCGCATGCCATCGTCAAAGAGCTCTCCGACGAGGCGCGTCGTAACGAAGCATCGTTTTCAGACGCTGTCCGAGCTCACCCGATCGTCCGCCAGCACCTGAAGAAGAAAGAGATCGAAGACTGCGTCAACTATCGCGCATACCTCGGCGAGACCGAAACCCTCGTGAATCGTGTTCTTGCTAATTACCGCAAGAAGACTCAACGCCAAGACACAAAGACGCGAAGACGCAAAGGAACCCGTGTCTAACGTTGCGCCTTCGAGCCTTGGCGCCTTTGTGTTAGTTGTGTTGAGCGGGTGTGCGCAAGCACCCACCGGCGAGCTCGAGTTGGCAAACCAACGCGTGGAAGCCGCTCGATCGGTCGACGCTGCCATATTCGCCCCCGAGCAACTCAACCAAGCTGACTTGTCGCTCGCGACCGCCCGAAGCCTGGTCGAAGATCGAGGCTATCGCGCCGCCATCCATTCGGCCTCCGAGGCCGTCTTGCACGCCGACGACGCGTTCAACGTGTCAACGATCGAAAGAAGTATCGCGGCACGACGGGTCGAACGGTGCCTGAACGAGCTCGAAGGTTTGATGGCCATCGCACGTTCCCGCGGCGCCGCATCCGAAGCGCCGGATGAGCTCGCCGCGTTCGTGGAGCGCCACGACGCGGTCAAGGCCGCGGCCGACAGTGGCGATCTTCTCACTGCACTCGAGCAAGGACGTCACCTAGAGCCCGAGCTACTCGCATTCGAACAAAGATTTCGAGACTAGTGCTTGGACACTAGTGGACTAGCTGCTCATTCCGTCGCCACGCGTCGAAGCGTAAGAATCCGTGGAAGCGATCAATGGGTGTCTCGAGCAAATTCTGGTCGCGACTCACTCGATGAAATGGGGTTCGAGACCTTGTTTCGGTTTCTTCGCTACTTGCTTTTGACGTAGTGGAGCGCTTCGATGTCCCAATCGATCAGTAGACCGCCGGCGATGCCCTCGGTCACGACTTTGCCGTAGAGTTTCTCCACAAAATACATCGCGATCTCGTAGCTCTTGACCCCACCGACTGACGTGAGCGCGTGTCCGGCGTCGACGAACGAATGGTCGCGCTGAACATCGATCTTGGGGTACTCCTTCTCCATCTGATCCCACTCGGTCGGAAACGTCGTCGCGGAACCGCCGTCGAGTAGACCCGCTTCGGCGAGCAGGAACGCTCCCCAACAAAGCGACATCACATGGCGCGCTTTCTTGCCGCGCTCGGCAACCCAGGCCACGAGCTTGGGGTCTTTGCGATCGCGATCGCGGCTGCCGGTGGTGCTGGCAACGACGAGGACATCGATCTCGGGTGCGTCGTCGAGTCCATAGTCGGGAAGAATTCGAAGGCCTTCGGCGGTACGCACCGGATCTTTCGTGAGCCCTATCGTAAAAACTTTCGGCGCCGGCTCGACCCGACCGATGACGTGTTGCATCACATCCATCGGAGCAACGAGCTCGGTGTTGTACACGCCCTCGAGCACGAGAAAGCCAATGCTTCTCGGTTTCCAATGCGCGTCTTCGGCCGTCGCTTGCGAGGCGAAGACCAGGAGCGCGCTGATGATTACCTTGTTCATGGTTGTCTCCAATACGTGCCCTCGGCGACGACAGAGGCGTCGCCGGTAAGAAAAACGTTCTCGCTCTCGGTCCATTCAACCATGAGAGTGCCGCCAGGACAGTGTACTTCGACCGGGCTCTCCGCGTGAGCATTGACAATCGAGGCCACGGCAGACGCCGACGAGCCAGTTCCCGACGACGCCGTTTCGCCCGCACCCCGCTCCCAGATCGCCATCCGTATCGTGTGTCGATCCACGATCTCGACGAGCTCGACGTTCGTCCGGTCCGGAAAATGAGCGTGGTGTTCGAGGATCGGCCCGAGCTCTCCGAGAGCGTCACGGTTCGTGAACACGACGCAGTGAGGATTGCCCATCGACAATGTCGTTACGCTGAGCGTTCGTTCTCCGATATCGAGCTCGGTGCCAATCGCGACATCTCGCGGCGGTCCCATGTCGGCGCGGAACCTGAAGCTCGTGCCCTCTCGTCCAAGCCCGGCCAGTCGCAATAGACCCGCGCCGGTCTCGACCGCTATCTCGGACCCTGCCACTAGACCGGCGTGCGTCAGGTAGGCGCCGAGGCACCGAAGACCATTTCCGGATACTTCGGCGGACGAGCCGTCGCTATTAAAAAGCGTCATCACGAAGCAGTCGTCCACGCTTCGATAGAGAATTAATCCATCGGCGCCGATACCTCGAAGCCGGTCGCACATCGCGATCGCCAGCTCGGACGGAAGGTTCGTTGCGTGCTCTTCGGCCACGATGAGGAAATCGTTTCCGTGAGCTTCGGTCTTGGCGAACGGGATCGATGCGGACGTCAACCTAGGTCCCCGCTTTCGGCGTCGTCCAACGAATGTAGGCGAGCGCGAGCCCGTCGTAAAACGCGTGTACTAGCATCGGGACCGCCATGTTCTGTGTCTCGCGATAAACGAGGCCAAAGCCGGCGCCCACCGCAGCGGCCCACACAGCGAATGGCCAGAGCTTGTAGTCGGGCCCGTGAAGCAGACCGAACAAGAGGCTCGAAGCGATGAGCCCCATCCGTGGCTGCAACATACCGCGGAACAGAAGCTCTTCCGAAAAGCCTGCCACTGCCGCGAGGATGATGATGTCAACAACCGTTGCCTCGCGCAGGAGTGGAAAAATCTCGTCGTCGAAAAAGGCATAAACGTGCCGTGTGAACTCGAAACGCCGGCCGACGAAAAAGAATCCGAAATTCAAAATGGCGAGAGCGACGGTCAGACCGAGCGCCAGCACCACGGTCCGAACATCCACACGATAGGGAATGTCGGTGTCGCTTCGTAGCGCCCAGACGAGCGCGACGATTCCGAGAGCGAGCTCGCCCGCCACGAGCCCTCGGAGGACGCCTGCCATATCGCGTCAGCGAGACCTTTCACGTTCCTGTACCGGCGCGGGAAACGTGCTGAGCTCGGTAACCGAAGGTGTGCCGAGACCTTCCGTCACGGACCGGAAGCTCGCTCCACCGTCGGAGCTCTTGAAAACACCTTGGTCCGTGCCGACGAGGATGTCGCTTCGGAAACCGTCGGCTGCGGGGACCAATAGGGTGAGGACGTTGTGGCCGTCGAGCTCTTCAGCCTCTCGCAGTGTGTCACCGGCATCGTCCGACATGAACAGGCCATCGTCGGTTCCGATCAACAGCAGCGAGTTCCACCAATAGAGCGTGTGCACTGTTCTCGTTTCCATCGCGAGGCCGCCGACCGGCTCGAAACGCTCGCCTCCATCCTCGCTTCGATAGAGTCCAGCGCCGCGACTCCCAACGAGTATTTTGGGATCCGCAAGAAAATACTGCGAGACGACGACCGACAGCAGCGGAACATCAGGTAGACCCGCGTCGAGACCGTTCCAGGAATCCCCAACGTCCTCTGAGACGAACAAGCCTCCGTCGGTTGCGGCGTACAACTGGGGGCCGGGCCACACCGTGTCGCGCACCGTCGTGGTGATTTGTCCGTCCCCGACTTGCATCCACTTTGTCCCACCATCGATCGATCGATAGAGCCCGGACGTCGTCCCCACGAAGACGGT
This sequence comes from uncultured Acidobacteriota bacterium, assembly GCA_947259165.1. Lineage (GTDB taxonomy): Bacteria > Acidobacteriota > Vicinamibacteria > Marinacidobacterales > SMYC01 > CAMYKY01. The sequence continues at coordinate 63,228 of CAMYKY010000008.1, forward strand.
CGGCTCGAGTGCGAACAGCCGCGCGGTGAGAAAGGTGGTGACACCCTTGCCCGGAAAGCTCACTAGGCGAATGTAGTTCTCACCGAAATCGTCCGAGACGAAAATTCCTTCAACCCCTCCGGCATAGACGGCGGGTCCCAAGCAAACGATCGTCGAGATCGTACCGTTGAACCCGCGAAGCTCGGGTCGCAACCGCACCCAATGCTCGCCCCAGCTGTAGGAGACGAACGGACCTTCCGACGTCGTCGCGAAAAGTCGTGAAACCACTTGCTCGGGCTGCACGGCCAAGGCCAGGAGCAAAATGAGCGCCTTCATCGAGATGGGCTTTCCACGATGATGGTGACCGGTCCGTCGTTGACGAGAGAAATGCTCATATGGGTTTGGAATCTTCCTGTCTGGGTAGCTACATCGAGCTCTTGGACGGCACTGATGAACTCCGAATAGAGCTTTTCCGCCAGCTCGGGGCGAGCCGCTTTGACGAACGACGGCCGCCTACCCTTGCGACAGTCGCCGAGTAGAGTGAACTGAGAAACCGCCAAAAGCGAGCCCGCGACGTCGCGAATCGATAAATTCATCTTGCCGTCATCGTCTTCGAAGATTCGCAGCGAAACAACCTTCTCGGCCATCCATTTGGCGTCCGCCCCATCGTCCCCATCGGCCACGCCAAGGAGCACGAGAAGACCGTTCGCGATCTCTGCCACCCGCTCTCCGCTCACGTCGACGCTTGCGGAGCTCACGCGTTGGACGACGGCTCTCACCGTCAACCCTTGGAATCCGTGTCGGGCGTTTCCGCAGGACCACTCGGTGGTTGTTGACCATGGACACCGAAGGCGCGGAGCACATCGAGCAACGAGCAGACACCCTCCATCTCATGCACGTTGGCTCGGCTCACAACCGGCAGAAGATCGAAGCCCACCTTGCCCATCCTCTCCAGCGCGAGATCGAGAGAATGGTCCGCGTGCAAATGCGGGAACACGTGCGAGTCCAGAAGATCCCCCACTTTGTTCTCAGGGCCGGTTTTGTCGCGGGCTGTTTCGATCTGCGACAACGACACGACCCCCCAAACTCCAGTCTTGTCGATCACTGGCCACGCGCGCATGCTGGAGTGGCCGGCGCGCTCCAGGCATTCGGCCACGGTCATATGGGTCTCGAAGGTCTCATGCGGCGGGCGCATCGCAAGCCGTACTTGAAGGTGGCGTTTTTCGCTTTCCGACGTCGGCAAATGGATGCCTTGCTGAAGTGCGAGAGCCTCGTACAGCGGCGTCTTTTGGAAGCGATACGAAACGAAGAAGCTGATCAAGTTCGAGATCATGAGGGGGACGATAATCGCGTAGTCGTGCGTGAGCTCGAAGATCATGATCACGGAAACCATGGGAACGCGCAGGATACCGGCGAAGGCCGTCCCCATTCCCACGAGCGCATAAGCCCCCGGGCTCGCGGTGTATTCGGGAAAGTAGGAGTGGACGACACTCCCGAGTGTTCCTCCGACCATGGCGCCAATGAACAAGCTCGGGCCAAAGATGCCCCCCGCGTTTCCGGAGGCGTAGCACACCGCAGTGGCGATCACACCGAGGACAACAAGCGCCGCCATCTGAGTGGGCGGCAGAGTACCGTTGAGTGCCTCGCCGACAGCTTCGTGTCCGAATCGAAATGTCTCGGGGAGCGTGAAAGCAAAGACCCCGACGACCACGCCCCCGGCGGCAGGCTGGAGCCAACGGGTCCGTCGCGGCATGCTGAGAAAACGCTCCCGCATTCGCAACATGAACTTCACGAACACTACCGAAACCAGCCCCCCGATCACTCCCAGGAACGCATAGACGATGAACTCTGCAGGATGGACCGCCTCGTACGCGGGAACTTCGAAGAGAGGATCGTTTCCGAGAATCAAACGCATCACGAATAGAGACGTGAACACGCTCACGACCACCGAACCCAGGATCGGAGCATGCAGGTTTCCCATGATCTCTTCGAGCGCGAAGAGGATGGCGGCGAGTGGGGTGTTGAACGCTGCCGCCAACGCGGCAGCGGCGCCGATGGGGACGAGCACCTGCAGCTTGTCACCGGCGAGACCGAGCGCTCGACCGAGGCCCGACGCGAGTCCGGCACCGATCTGAACGGATGGGCCTTCCCGACCGAGCGCGATCCCGCTCGCGAGTGTCACCGACGACGTCAGGAACTTCCCGACGACGGTGTGCATCGGAATGAGCCCTCGTCGAGCGAACATGGCCGCCTTCGTCTGGGGCACGCCACTCCCGCGCGCGTCGGGAAAAAAACGATAAAGAAGGTAGCCGGCAGCCAGTGTCCCCAGGATTGGTGTGACCAGCCTGCGCCATCGCGCACCGTCTTCAGCGTAGAGAAGCGCCTCGAGCCCGTCGGTCACGAGAATGAACGCGACGATAGCCAGGCCGACGACCGCGCCAATGACGATAGTGAGAGCCATGAAAACCTGGCTCTCGTTTTGAGCCATCAGCTCACGGACACGATCCTGGATGCGGTGCGTAAGGTCCGAGACTCGGCTCATGTCTGGCGGCGCAGCATTATAGCGCAGCCACTCAACTACCGGTCTTTGTCGTCAGCTCAACTTTGATCGGGGCATCTGACGGCAAGTTGTCAAAAGCAAGGGGAGCGGGAGATGGATGCGATCCGATGTTTGGAGATCGGGGGATTCCGGCGAGCATATTCCTATCTCCATATCCCGTCCCACCCCCATCTCTCGTCGCTTTTAGCAACGTCGAGTCCCAGCTCGATACCAAAGTCCGGTAAAGCGCCGGTCGGCGGTGTCCATGACGGGAGGCGGGTGAGGGGAACCCACTCAAGATTGCTTCTTGATCATCTTGAGGACTGCTTCAGAGCTCGGTCGATTCGAAGGGTCTTTGTTCAAACACGCCATCACGATGTTGTCGAGCACTTTGGGGGTCTCTGGGCGGAGCTCCTTCAGCTGGCGCGCTTTCGTGTGAACGTGGTGGTAGAGCACCTCGCCATCAACGAAGGGCGGTTCCCCGGCGAGGAGGTGGTACACGGTACCGCCAAACGCATAGATGTCGGTTCGAAAGTCGATTGCCTTGCCGAGGATTTGCTCGGGAGACATGTACAGGGGCGTGCCGCTCGCCTTCTCGCTGCCTTGCGCTTTCGCGTCGCGCAACACTTTCGCGAGACCAAAATCCATGATCTTGACCTGCCGCTGTGCCGAGAGCATGACGTTCGACGGCTTGATATCCCGATGCACCACACCGTGTCCGTGAGCGTGAGCGAGGGCTTTGAGAACGCCGACGACGAAGTGCAGCACTTGTGGGATCGTGAGTCGAGATTCCCGTTGCAGGATATCGAAGTAGGACTCCCCGGCGACGAACTCCATCGCGATGAACAGCCGATTCCGTTCCGGGTCGACGTCCATATCGTAGACGGTCACGATATTCGGGTGATTGAGCTGGGCTGCTGATTGGGCTTCGCGGAGAAAACGGTCACGGACGTCTTTCACCTCCATGAACTGCTCCATGAGCATCTTGTAGGCCACGACACGGTTCAGCCGAGTATCTTTGGCGCGATAGACGACACCCATGCCACCGGCGCCGAGCTTCTCGACGAACTCGTATCGCTTCGCGCTGCTGAGCTCCTGTTTCGCGACTTGATGATGCTCGGTCGCGCTCGGTGCCGCTTTGATTTTCTTTTCGAGCTCTTGCAGGCGACCCAGAGCGTCGCGGTAGCTGTAGTTCTCGGCGACGATCTTCTTGAGTATACCAACGGCGGAGGGGTAGTCACCCATTTGCTCGGAAGCGACAGCAAGGGTGTGGTAAACGTCGAGGCTACTCTCCGAGATCGGCTGGCTCGCGAGCGCTTTTTTGAGCTTCTCGACGGCGACGCCGGGCAAATCGCGCTCCATGAAGCTTTCACCCAGCTCCACCAACGCACTCTGGTAGTTCGTGTCGGTCGACTCGACTTTCTGCAAATAGTCGATGGCGAGCTCGGTCAGTCCTTGCTGGCGTGCTAACTTCGCGGCGCGGTAGTAAGCACCCGACTCCGCGAACATGCGCGTCGCTTGCTCCCAGTCTTCTGCCTTCTCGTACAAGTCGGCGGCTTTTTGGTACTCCTGAGACCGCCCGTACATTTCAGCCGCGCGGTCGAACTGCTCGACGCGTTCGTACGCCTCCGCTGCCTGGCGATGCGCACCGCAATGCTCGTAACACCTTGCGGCGTCGAGATAGTTGCCCGCTTCTTCGTAGACCTCCGCTGCTCGCAAGGGGTCGCCACCCAATAGAAACTGAACCGCCGCCTCGTTTTTTTGCTCTTGCTTGTAGAGAAACTCGCCACGCATTTGCGCCGCGCGCACGCGATCTCCAGCTTGGGCGAAAGCATCGGCAGCCTGATCCACGGCGCCAGCGCGTTGATAGAGATCGGCGGCTTTGACATGGCGATTGAGTTTGAGGAACAGCGCCGCGGCCTCCTCCCATTGCTCGCCGCGCTCGAGCACCTCCGCGGCTTGCTCCAACAATCCCGCTCGCTCGAAAGCTTGTCCTGCGAGTCGGCAATACTTGGTGAACTCAGCGTGATCCGCGGGCGAGCGCGCCACCGCAAGACTCCCAAACCGCTCCTCAAGGTAACGACGGTAGTTCTCTCCGGCGCGGCGGTTGTCTCCAGATTGAGCGCACACCTCCGCGGCCTTCAAGTAGTGGCCCACGCGTTCGAAAATGGAAGCGGCCTCGGTAAGCGCCCCCGCTTGCACGAGAAGGCGCGCGGCTTCGTGGTTTTGACCCTTGCCCTGGTAAATCTTTGCGGCGTCGCGGAAGCGTCCGTCGTCTTCGAAGATCTTCGCGGATCGTTGCCAGTCGCCTGCGGCGAGCACGGAGCTCTCTTTCGAGCCCGACCCCTTGTCCTTCTTGCCCATGCCGAAGATCTTCTTCCAGCCGGAGCCGCTCTTCGCCGCTCCCATGAGCACAATCGTTAGCATGGCGAGCAGACCGGCAGAGTCGAAGATCTCCGAAGACAGAATCAACTCGTTCAAGACGTACCTGGGCTCGTAAGCGAAGCAGGCGCGACGGGAGAGCCAAACCTGGTTCGGTAGAGTACCTCTATTATACAGACCGCTCGGAAGATGAAAAGACGCGGCTTATCGCGTAGCCGAACGCCACGGCCACGACCGCCCCAACGAGGTTGTAATAGAGGTAGGAAACCCCTGAATAGCGGGCCGTTAGCTGGACCGCACCGATACCGAGCAAAATCCCCAGGAACGCTCCGTGCCCGTTCGCCCGGCGGGTGCCGATCGCAAGCACGAAGACCCCCAGAATAGGCCCATAGAAGTAAGACCCAATACGGTTTACGGCTTCGATGGCCGAGCCGAGACGTCCCATGTACAGGGCGCAAAAGGTGGCGAAACCGCCCCAAAACATGATGGCCAACCGGCTCACGACCAAATAGTGTCGATCCTCCGCGCTCTTGCGGACATATCGCCGATAGAAATCCACTACCGTCGCCGTCGAGAGCGATGTCAGCTCGGACTCGACGGTCGACATGGCCGCGGCGAAGATCGCGACGAGAATGAGACCAACGATACCCACGGGCAGCTTCGTCAACACGAACGTCGGGAACACGTAGTTCGTATCGTTGAAATCTGGGTCGGTCTGCTTGATTAAATCGACCACTTCGTTGCGTACATTGCTCAGCTCGACGTCAGCGGCGAGAAATTCGCTTCGCGCGTCGGGCTCGTCACCGCCTCCCAACGACTCGGCGAAACTCATCGCCGCGGCGCGGCGCGATTCAAACGCCGCATCGTAGTCGGCCTCGATCCGACTCATATCTTGTCCCCCCGCCAGTCGTTCGTACGCTACCGGGTTGAACACCACCGGCGGTTTATCGAACTGGTAGAAAACGAAGAGGAGCGCTCCAGCAAGGAGGATGACGAACTGCAACGGTATCTTGAAAACCGCGTTGAATAGAAGCGAGAGTCGGCTCTCGGTCAGCGAGCGGGCCGTCAAGTACCTCTGCACTTGAGATTGGTCGGTGCCGAAGTACGAGAGCATGAGGAAGATGCCACCGAAGATTCCTGTCCAAATCGTGTAGGTCACGTTGGGATCAGGATTGAAATCCACGGTGTCCGTTCGACCCGTCGCGCCGGCAATGCGGATCGCATCCGTCAACGAAATCTCGTCCGGCAGCCCAAAGATGACCGAACCGAGGCAAAAGAAGATACCGAGAAGAATGATCAGCATCTGCCACATCTCGACCCACATCACCGCACGCATCCCGCCGATCGCGGTGTAGAGCGTTGCCCCGACGCCAATCATGATGATGATAATTTTCTCGTCGACGCCGAACACGATGGCCAGGATCACCGAGGGCGCGTAGATGACCACTGCATCGGAAAGCCCGCGACCCAGCAAGAAGAGAAAGCTTGTCAGGCTTCGTGTCTTGCCATCGAAACGCTTCTCTAGATACTCGTAAGCCGTGAACACCTTGGCGCGATAGAAAAACGGGACGAGCGTAAAGCAGAGGATGACCATCGCCAGCGGCAAGCCAAAGTAGATCTGGATGAAGCGCATGCCGTTGACATAACCCTGGCCGGTGGTCCCCACGAGCGTGATCGCGCTCGCCTGCGTCGCCATCACCGACAGACCGATGGCGTACCACGGCATAGAACGTTTGGCGAGGAAGAAGTCCTCGAGACCTTTGTTACCGCGGCCGGTGCGGTAGCCGATAAAAACGATGAGCCCGAAGTAGAGCGCGACGACGAGCCAGTCGATAGGGTGCAGCATCAGCGCGCGTAGGCGGAGAACAACAGCAGCAGAAGATAGACGAAAAGCGTGTTCGCGACGACGACCAAGTAGACGCGACGCCAAGTCCCAAGGACGGGGGGCGGACTGTCGGGCTCTTTGGACATACTTACTGGGCTCACTCCTTAGGCGAGCGCATTATAGAGGAAGCCGCCTAGAACAGGGTCCGGCCGAAGCTGGCGTGACGCCGAAACCGTCCCTCGAAGTTGAAACGCCCATTGTTGCTCCCTAGCGGCGCTTCTGGTTTGGCGCATAGTTCCCGTTCCCGTTCCCGTTCCCGATTCCGATTCCGTTCCCGATTCCGATTCCGATTCCGATTCCGATTCCGATTCCGATTCTCTCGGGCCAGTCGCGTCATCGCCAAACACTGCGACGACGGAACAGCAGACTCGCGGTCCATTTCTTAGTCGGGAACGGGAACGGGAACGGGAACGGGAACGCGACGCGACGCGACGCGAACAAAAAACTTGCGCGTAAGTGACGGTTCGTGTCACACGAGACGACAAATTGTCGTTCGCGGCTTCTTCTCGACTCGAATCCCCGCTCCCATGCGCGTCTAGCAGGGCACGGCGTTTGCAAAGCAACTCCCGACCCCAGCGTCGCTCATTCACTTGTTGGGTTGGACTTACTTTTCACGGGAGTTTTGCAATGCTTCAACAAATCGTGCGGTCACTTCACGCTCGAAATCCTTTCTATCTTCTGAGCGCCGTCTGCATGCTCACGGGCTGTTACGCTCTAAGTCGCGCAATCGGCCTTCAACCCGGACACTGGGAGCCGCTCGTCACACTCATCGGGGTTTTGCAATTCTATGAGTTCGTCCTACTGGGCCTCGCGGTTTTCCTCTTGCGACGCGGCATGATGCCGCGTGATTCACGAATGGCTTTCTTGATCGGACTCCTATTCGTCGTCGATGCGACGTACTTGAACACAGAGCTCGCGACTGCGAGTCCGTGGGTGGCGCCGTGGGTGGCACTCGCGCATCTCGCGTTTCTCGTACCGAAGCTGGTGATTCTCCGCGACGGGCTCGGCCTGACCTCGCTCAGAACCCTCGCGCTCACGGTGGCCCAGATTGGTTTTCTCGTGTACATCCCCGGCACCTTCAGCGCGGTTCACTTCATGGATAGCAAAGTGCATGCGCTCGGTCTCGGGCGCCAGATGCTACCGCTCGTCGTCTACGGTCTCTGGTGGCTGGTCGGTCTGCTCCCTGTCTTGTACCTTTGGGCGGATCGCGACTCGGAGCACGGCGACGACCCTTTCGCACATCCGATAAGCCGCGCGTCGCTACTTCTTCCCTTCGCGTCCATCCTCTTGCACTTGTTCACGCTTCATTGGCTATACAACCTGCCCGTCCATGGAAGCTATCTGACACCGCTTTATCTCGGCATCGCGACGAACATCGCCTACACGTTCGCGAAGGACTCAGACCGATGGCGCACGCTCCTTCAATGGGGCGCGCCGTTGGTGGCGGTCTTATTCTCGAGGGTCTACCCCGAAACGCTGGTCTTCACATTGGGCGATGCATTTGTCGTGTCTCCGGTGCGCTTGGCACTCATCGGTGTCGCGGCAACGTTCGCGGTTCATCGATCGCTCGCGAGCCAGCCCTCGTTCGCTTGGGCATCGGTAGTCGCGTTGTCGCTGACAGTCTCCGGTCATTCGTTCGCCGCCATGCGGCTTCGCTGGATCAACGTGATCCCGGAGAACTCTGCTGAGCTCGGCGTCGCGGCACTCGTGGCGGCGTTCGCGCTGCTCGCGCTCGCCCTTGCCGTCAGATTGTGGAGTACTCGTGTGAATCCTCTCACGCCAACGCCGCGTACTCGAGAAGCCCGGTATGCAGAATAAGACGCCACTCACGACCGACTTGCGTGTAACCCTTGCAGGCGCGGCCTTTCCAGTGGAAGTCCTTCCCATCACGATCGCGCCGGAGCGTGTCGACGTCGACGATCGCGAAGGCGCCGTCACCCTGCTCCGAGACAACGATCTTGATCGTGTCTCGACGGTTAGGAACCAACGTGTGGGTGTCGAAAAGCTCCTGCCAGCTCGTTTTCCAGCGCTCTCGGTCGTAGCGGCCCCAGGGGAACACCCAAGTCGCCGGGTCGTGTGCGTGCGCGTCAGGAGGCCAGGGCCAGACCATGTCCGGATGGAAAATCGAGACGAGCGCCTCCGCGTCCTGCTCATCCCACGCCCGCGTCTCGCGATCCACGAGCGCCTGGATCGCGGTGGTGACGTCAGAGTCGCTCACGAGCGCCAACTTCGGAACGTCGCCGCACGCGAGCGGGCGAGCGCAGGGAGGACGTCACGGGGTCGGGTGTTGTAGCTGGACTCCGCCCCCGGAATCGTCCGCGACCTCCATGGAGTCGATCCGGTCGAGGATGAGCTCGAGCCGCCTCGTCACCAGCTTGCGGTTTTGTCCCCAAATAAAACTCTTGATGGCATCCTTGAGCTCGTCCTCCGACAAGGCGCGCAATCGCGCAATGAGCTCGGGTGGGTAGCGGGTCGCGTAGCGTTGCCGACTTTCGTCGTAGTCCACGCCCCAAAAGCGTGCGTGGGTACCGGTACCGGTCGCGTTCAAATCGTTTAACAGCCTCTTCTCGTAGCGGAACGTCTTCGAATTGTCGATGAGCATCAAACGATGGTCTGGCGAGACCATGGCATTGTTGAGGTGACGGTCGATGTTGGCGATGAGGTCGTCGAACAGCCACATGACGCTCACCTGCTCACGCCATCGGTCCATATCGGGGAACTCGCCATCGTATTCGAACATGACCGTCCCGGTAACCCAGAGCTGAAGACATCCCCTGCGCCCGCCGATGGTGCGTTTCACCGTGGGCGGCACCATGCCCAAGCCCAGGAGTTTGTCGAGCTCATAGGCACCCACTTCATGGCGCCAGTTGTCGTGTTTCTTGTCGACTTTCTTGTAGATCGCATGGCGAACCACGCCATCCATCTCCAACGTGACTTTGTCCGGATTGGTAATCCCTTTGCCGAGCTTCTTGCGCTCGATGACTTTGGCTTTGCGCAGGAAGTGCTCGAGCTCCTCGTGGTTGGGCCAGAGGCGGGGCTCATTCTCCGGAGCGGGTTGAGTCGACGCCAGGGGTGCGACGAGCACCACGGCGGTAACGGCGGCGGCGACAAGACGGCGGGCTCCGTACATAGTGATCTAAATTGATACACCCGTTCGGTCATTTTTTCAAACTCGAAGGCGTGTGCCGGGGTCTTCTTTCGTACCCGTACCCGTTCCCGTACCCGTTCCCGTACCCGTTCCCGTACCCGTACCCGTACCCGTACCCGTACCCGTACCCGTTCCCGTTCCCGTTCCCGTTCCCGTTCCCGTTCCCGATTCCGATTCCGATTCCGATTCCGATTCCGATTCTCTTGGTCGCGGCATTTCCTCAGCACGGAGCCGACACACAGAAAAGATCCCGCGGCCCAACTTTCAATCGGAACGCGAACGGGAACGGGAACGAAAAGACGGAGTTAGAATGCGGGGATGAGGTCAACGACGCTTTGGTTCGTAGTTACAGTTTTCATCGGGTCGAGCGGGTTTTCGCAGCAGTCGGGCTCCAGCCAGCGGGGGATCGATATCGAAGCGGAGATGGAAGTCCACGATACGGTGACTCAGTTTCTGGAGCTTCTCGGTGGGTTTCGGTTCGATGTTCTCGGTGAGCTCATGACGGACAACGCCAACATCATCACCGCGCGGTGGTCGCGAAGCGGGTTCGTGAATCGCGTTCAGAGTCGAGACGAGTGGCTCGTTGGGCTTTTGGAGGCGCCGCCACGTCCGTTTCGTGAAGTGTTGACGAACGTCGAGATCGAGATCGCCAGTGGCGAGCTGGCCATGGTGAGAGCCGACTTCGCGATTGTGCGGGATACCGGCGTCGCGTCCCGGGGCGTCGACTTTTTTACGTTGATCAAGACGTCCGAAAAAGGCCACTGGAAACTAGCTTCTATCGCCTTCACGTCCATCCCCGAACCCCAACAATAATCTAACGACCGGCCCCCTGTTGGCTACGCGAGTGGAAAACGTCGTGCGGGTCTGCGTGACTTCGTGCCTATGTGTCTAGTTCTAGTTACTAGTACCAGGACTAGAACTAGTGGACTGTAACTCGAAACACGAGCGCGTAGTCGCCGTTAGTCCACTTCGCGTCGTCGACGAGCTCGAAGCCGGAGAGCTTCATCTCCGAGACGAGCATTTCTTTGGAAATGCCATGACCCTCGCGGGACTCGGGAATTCCGCTGGGTCGACTCCATCGACGGTGCGTGCCGAAGTCGATCACGAGCAGCCTTCCATCAGCACGCAGTGCCGCCCTGAGCTCGTCTTGCATGAGCTGTGGATTCTGAAAGTGGTGATAGACGCGGCGCAAAAGAATCGCATCGCAGCAGGCATCGGGCAAGCCGGTATCGTTCTGGTCACCCTGAACAACGGTGACGTTGGTGACGCCTTCGCGTTCGACACGCGATCGAATCTTCTTCAAATCGTTGGTGTCGACTTCGGTCGCATAGATCTGACCCGACTCGCCCACGCTCGGCGACAACGCGACCGCGAACCGGCCGTCTCCGGCTCCAACGTCAGCCACAACATCCCCGGGGTCGATGCGAAGCACCTCGATCAGTCGACGCACCTCAGCGCCATCGACGCGCCCCCCCTGGACTAGCGCGTAGGAAACGAACCCGAATCCGAGAATCAAAATCGAAAGGAGTCCCATTTTTTTCATGTCGCGTTCCTCAATCCCAGACTGACCCAAGTCGGCGCTTTCGCCAAATTGGTTCTTGCGACCCACACCAACCTTCTCGAGAAACAAGAGCCCGATGTGTCACAGATGGATCGAAGCGGGTAATCCTGAGGGGTGCACCCGCGAACCTGACCGGCCTCAAGACAACAAGACCTCGAGACACGCATCCCAACGCACCGCACGGGTGTCGGCCTCCCCGTTGGCGCCCATGCGCACGGCCAGATCTTTGTTCGCGGCCCACTCGTCGAGCTGATTGGCGATCTGGAAGGGCTCGGGAATCAAAACGTAGCCCGAGCGCCCCACGGAGACGAGCTCCGCGGGGCCACCACTGTCCATACACGTCAAGACCGGCTTTTTCGAGCGGAACGCCTCGAGGGTTACGAATCCGTAGTCTTCCATGAACGGCGCGAAAAACACGCCCCGGCAGCGAGCATAGTAGTCGACCAACGCTTCATCGCTGACTCGGCCCACGAAGTCGATACGGTGGGAAACTCCGAGCTCGGCGGCGAGTTCTTTCAAACTCTCTTCCTCTTCGCCGGTGCCAGCAATGACCGCCCGAAGCTCCTGCGATTTCACGTGCTTCATCGCCTTGACGAGGAGATCGACACGCTTGAGCGGATGGAGACGCGACACCGCGAACACGAAGTTCTCATAGCCGTCGGTTCGGTACGGCCGTTCGGGCGGCGGCGGGTACAACACTTCGGAGTCGATGTCTCCGAACGTCTTCAGACGCTCGGCGATGGTCTTCGACTGTGCGTAGAGCTTGGTGACGTTTCGGGTCAAAAAATATCGGTCGGCGCGATGGATCAAAAAGCGTCGCACCGACTCCTTGACGACGCCTTTTCCGGAGAGCTTCCGCTTGAAGGCGGGCCACAGGTCGTAGTACTCGCGCATGCGGTGATTGAGCCAACAAACATGTCTCGGGTGGCGCACGGCGAAGCTCGGATACCGAAGCGAGATAACTCGATCGACTGGCTCGCCGCCACCGGTCTCACCCACGTCGGTGAACCGGTTGGCGACGTAGGCGGAAAACTGTCTCCCGAAGCGGTTTTGAGGCGTGGTCACGAGCTCGGCGAGATGTCCCTGTCGTTCGAGCGCTCGGGTAATCTCTTTGGCGATAACGCGATGACCGCCCTCGACAAAAGGCACGTCCGAGGTCACCACGACGACGCGAAGAGTTTTCGGAGCCAGAGCGGTCTCCTCCGTTTGCACTTCGGTTGCAGCGGCCGTTTTGGTCATCCGTTCTCGCTCGATCGCCGGGCCTCGCTAGCCTGCGCGGTTTGACTGGAGCTGAATCCCTCCCAAGCATAAATCAAACCACCCGGAAGGTTGCCGATCACACCGAGGGCGAGGATAAGAACGGACAGGACAAACGCCCCGTCCGGATCCATCCCCACTTGCGAAAACAGGGCGACGTACGCCACGTTGGCCGTGCCCCAGCCGCCGACCGAGATCGGCAACATCGTCACGACGAGGATCGGCGGGATGAAACACAAGAAGTAGATCAGCGGAGTTCCGAGATCCATCGCTTCCGACAAGAGATAGGCCTGGAGGACCCGAAGCCCCTGGACGCCGATGGACAAGAGCAAGACGACGCCGAGGGTGCCGAGACGATCGCGATAACGGCCCATCGCCAGCGCAGCTCTCGAGACCCAGCTGTCCTCGCCGAGCCTCCCGCCAAGAGATACGACTCGGGCTTGCATCCTTCGGGAGAGCACGAGTGCCAGCCCAACGATCGTCCCAACCGAAAGCAACACCACCACGCCCAGAAGGGCAGGGTGCGGATACATGCGGTAGAACACGGTGAGGGACACCAGCCCCATGAGTAACATCGACAACAAACCGATCAATCGATCCATCACAACGGACGCGATCGACTCCACGCCGCGGGAGGTTAACCGCGAGAACGAGACTGCTCGCACTGCCTCACCGCCAACACCGCTCGGAAGAAAGCTCCCAAAGAATGTGCTGAGAAAGAAAATCTTCACGACGCGCAAGCGATCCACTTCGATATCGAGCGCCTCGACGAGCTTCATCCACCGCACTACCATGAACGAGCGGTCGACGAAGACCGTCACCAGCGTCAGGAACACGAGCGACAAATCTGCGCGGCGAAGAAACCGCACCATGTTCTCGAAGTCCAGGCGGGAGAGCATGAACGCGATGAGACCGACACTCACCGCGATGCGAACGAAAAAAGAGACCTTCCGAGAGGACGCGCTCACGAACCTGCCGGGAGGAAGTCGAAGTCTTTGGCGTAGTCCCACCGCGGCCGTCGGCCGTCGTCTCGGTAGCGCTCGACGAGGACACCGTAGAGCTGCTCCATCGTGTCAACAAAAGCCTGGATACCGAAACGCTCGGACGTTTCGTAGGCTCTCGCGGCGAGGCGCTCCTGCAACTCAGGATCGCCAGCAATCCGAAGCATCTCAATCGCCAGAGCCTCCGCGTCGCGCGGTTGGACCACAACCGCGTTGTCGCCGTTTACGAGAACCTCACGGAGTCCATCGACGTCCGTTGACAAAATCGGCCGTCGCATCGCCATGCACTCGAACACCGTCAACGGAGTGCCTTCCCAAAGTGACGGGAACACGGCCACGTCGAATGCCGCAAAACAAGCGGCCACGTCACGCTGGAATCCGAGGAAGACGACACGATCGCGAATGCCGAGACTCGCGGCCTGCGCTTCGAGCTCGGGCTGGAGAGGACCTTCGCCGACGATCACAAAGCGCGCTTCGGGCAGTTGCTTCGCAACACGCGCCGCGGCTTCCACGAAGTACCGGTTCCCTTTGGACTCGTGCAGCCGCGTGACCGTTCCGAAGAGCTTCAGCGCGTCGTCGTCGAAGCCGAGCCGGTGTCGCGCATCGCGAGTTTGCTCCGGCGAGAACGGCTGGAATTCATCGAGAGGAGCCCCCAGAAAGACTTTCTTGACTCGCTTTGGAGACAACAGCCGCCCCCTGATACAAAACTCGCGCGTCGACTCGGAAACCGCAATGGCGACGTCGGTGTAGCCATCGAAGAGTTTGTCCGGGATCTTCTGAAACCACGGAGTGTTCGTCAGGTTCGCGTGCTCGTGAAGAATGTTCGGTATCCCCAGATAAACCGCGGCCGCCCGGCCGAACGTCGTCGCGCCGTAGCCGTGCAACTGGACGACGTCGATCTCGAGCCGTCTCAAAAGCGAAATCAACGCCGGCAACGTCGACGGGTCGAACTTGCCCTTCTCGAGGTAGTAGACGGGAAACCCGTAATCTTCGAGCTTGTCCTCGGAGAGGTCTTTCCGACGCAGACTGAGAAGTGAAACGTCGAATCGCTCCTTGTCGAAGCGCGGGATCATCCACGCAAATAGCCGCTTCACCCCGTGCATCCGAGACCCCTCCCAGCCGAGGTGGTCACAAATCTGGAGGACTTTGATTTTCGTCACTGTGTCGATGTTAAAAGCAAGGGGAGATGGGGATAAGAAGAACCCGACGGTATCCCCCTATCCCCTCTTATCCCCATATCCCCTTGCTTCTTTATGGCGCCGGTTGATCACGGTTGTACTTTTTCATGATTTCGGCGATGCGATCGAGAGGGAGAGCGTCGCGGCGGTTGCCGTCTCGGCCAACGACATCGACAGCTTTCAACATCGAGTTGTAGATCGCTTCTTCCGTGGCTTCGATGGTGGCTTGGAACAGCGGCGACAGCTTGTCGTTGCGGACGACTGCGGCGCCTTCCGTCAATGCGTCGCTCTTGTTCTTACTTCTGAGTTCGGGTGCCGTAGAAAAGGCGACGACATAATCACCGCTACTGTCGGACGAGGTTGCGCCGGTGCGCGCGAGACCGAGCATCGCGCGCTTTGCGATTCGATAGAGTCCATCCGAGCGCACGGGAGCGTCGGTCGCGATCACCATCATGATCGAGCCGTCCGGATTGTTCACGATATCTTCGACGGCTTCTTTCAAGTAGTACTGTCCCAGCTCTTTTCCCACCGGCAGCCCGTCCATCTGCAAGACGCCGCCGTAGTTGCTCTGGACGAGAGCACCCACGGTATAGCCTCCCAGGCTCTGAGGAAGCTTTCGCGACGACGTTCCGATCCCACCTTTCCACCCGAAGGCGCTCGTTCCCGTACCGGCGCCCACCACACCTTCTTGCACCGCACCGCCGGAAGCGGTTCGAATCGACGTGAGGACGTGGCTCTCGTGGACGTGACGACCCCGTATATCGTTCAGATTCCCGTCGTTGGTCTCGCCCACAACGGGGTTGAACGAATTAACCGCCTCGTTACCGGGAAGTGCCATCAGATAAGTCAAAACGGCGTTGGCAGCGTTCCAGACGGCCAGCGTACCCGTGAGCACGACCGGTGATTCGATGAACCCGCGCTCTTTCACCTGGGTGTACCCAATCAGCTTTCCGTGCGCGTTACCAAGATAAATCGCGGCCGGAACTTTCTCCTGAAACAGATTGCCGTCGTGAGGTAGCACCGTCGTGACGCCGGTCCGGATGTCATCACCCTCCCAAATCGTCACTTGACCCACCAGGACGCCTTCGACATCGGTGATGGCGTTCAACGTCCCTGTCGGCAAGACGCCCGGGGCGAGACCGATGTCGCGTGCGCGCGGTCGTGACGATGCGTCGGGTTGTGCCAGGGCAGTCGCAGCGCAACAAATCAATATCAACGCGAGGAACAATTTCAATGTCGTTTACTCCGTGGGTGCCGGGGTCTCGCCAACGAGCGGTGTCCGGAGATTCTCCGACACGAAAGCCAAAAGACTTCGCGTTCGATCCAGATAGCGTTCGTAGCTGTACTCTGCGTCCGAGCGACGCCGAGCATT
This sequence comes from uncultured Acidobacteriota bacterium, assembly GCA_947259165.1. Lineage (GTDB taxonomy): Bacteria > Acidobacteriota > Vicinamibacteria > Marinacidobacterales > SMYC01 > CAMYKY01. Next base: position 79,530 of record CAMYKY010000008.1, read on the forward strand.
GTCGGCAACCTCCCGGGCGCGCTCATGGTCCGAAACAACCGCGTCAATCCCGGCAGCGAAGGCGTCGGGCGTCGGCTCGGTCAGGATGGCGACCTCGTCATCGAGGACCTGGGTGTGCGTGAGAATGCGCGTCGCCACGATGGGCTTGCCCGAGCGCAGATACGAGTAGATCTTGAGGGGCGTGTTCTTGCCATGCGAGCGCGGCGAGACCAGCGCATCGCCGGCGGCGAGGTAGAGGGGCATCTCCGCCGGAGGCCGTTGGCCGGCAAACACGACCCGCTCGCCCACCCCGATGCGCGCCACCTCACGCCGCGCGGCGTCGACCTGATCGGGCTTGCCCCCGACCATCAGCAAGCGCACCGAGGGATCTTGCACCCGCGCCAGCGCTTCATAGAGCAGCTCGAGACCTTGGTACACCTCGAACGTTCCCGTGTAGAGAAGAACGAAAGCATCATCGAGAGCGAGCTCCGCGCGCAGGCGTTTGACCTCGACTTCGGCCACGTCTTGGCCGGACTCCGCGAGCGGCGAATTCTCGATGAGGAAGCTCGGCTTGTCAGAGTCTGCTCTCCCCACCACCTCGCCCAAATAGGGACAAATATAGATGACTGCCGCCGAGCCTTTGATGGTGATGCGCTCAGCGACGTCGAAGAGATAGCGCAGCGGTTTCGAGCCGCTGTAGCGGAAGTTGTCGAGCTGCTCCGGCAGCGAGCTGTGCATGTCGTAGATCGTCGGTACTCCGAAGATTTTGGAGAGAACGACTCCCATCAAACCCGCTTCTTCGTGGCAATCGAGCACGTCGTAGCGCGTCGACAACAGGCGACGGAACGACGACGTGAAAATGAGGGTATCGAGCGGGATCTTCGCAAGCGACGGTCCGATGCGGATCGACCGGATCCCGGGCACCGACGGCGTGCGGTAAATCGTAAGCCCCGGAATATCGACGTCGTCGCCAATCGGATACGTCACGAGGTCGACTTGATGTCCGAGCTCTGTCATTGCCCGAATGCGGTAGAACTCGCTGAAAGGAGTCCCGCGAGGCTGAAAGAAAGGCTGCGGGGCTATCATGAGAATGCGCATTGGGGGCTGCTCCGGACAATTATAGTCTGCTGGAGCGCTCTTTCCCCTCCCGTTCCCGTTCCCGTTCCCGTTCCCGTTCCCGTTCCCGTTCCCGAGTTAGCACCGAACCGCGGGATCTTTGCTTTCTGGGTTCTCCGCGCTGAGGAAATGCCGCGATCATGAGAATCGGGAACGGGACAGCGACAGGGACGACAACGCCTACGGCAACATCTGGAACCGCAACAGCCGGACCGGCAAGAGTCCTTGCTCCAGGACGCGATCTTCGAACGCGGAGGGCGTCCCCAAAGGGTGCGAGCGAGAATAATCCGTGGCGAGCTCATCAAAAAGCAGTCGACCCAGCGCGGAATCTCCCACGCTAGGATCGACAGCGACCCGAGTAGCCTCCGCGCGCGCCGCCGCGTCCGACATAAACGCACGTTCACGGAACAACGCGGCCGCGGCGTCCAGGTCTTGACCGTGCGCGTGGACACCGACCAAGGCAAGGAGGCGAGTAAAATCGATCATGGCGCGCTGGTAGTGCTCGACTCGGAGCTCATCGCTATTCTGGTGAAACGGGTCCGCAAGAGCGCCCCGCTCGAACCAGGCGAGCCAACCGTCACGGGTGGCGGGGGCGGAGACAACTCGTCTCAGCAGACTCACCGAGCCGGCCTGATACGCGAACTGCCGGGAGCGTCCACCAATCTCGCGCAGGGTCAGCAACTCGAGCTCAGTCGCATCTGGACGAGCCACCTCGCGTACCATCAAGAAAGCGCCGCGCCCCGGCTCGAGCGCCTTCGGGCGCCACAGCTGCACCACTTCCGAACCTGGGAAGTAGGGAGGTACACGACGAACAGGGATCGACGCGTTCAGCGGACTCGACCCGTCACGCTCATGGAGAAAAGCCAGCACCCGGTTTTCCGCGGCTACGACTTCGGTCTCGATTGGAGCACCGAGGAGTTTCGGAGCCATGACGGCCGACAGCGATTTGGAAGGAAACCGCTCGAGCGCCAGCTCGGCGAGTGCGTTCATCGCCGCCTGAAGCGCGTTTTCGGCCTCGAGGGCAATCTTGTCGAGAGACCAATCGACCATGTGCCGGTGGAAGAAATATCGCTCCAGCTCCTCTTCTCCCAACGAAAAGCCGAGGGGTGCTTCTCCCGGTTGGAGCCGGGCTGGCGCGGCGAGGAGATCCTGGATCGCCCGCGTCGCCTCGCGACTCAGGCCGGCCAGCTCGGCAACGCGGTGAGGTGGGAGCCTTCCTTCGATGATCTTGGGTAAATCTTCGAGCAATCTTCGGCAGGCGTCCAGAGACGCTCGCCCGTCCGCTTGCCAAACGCGGTCTGCCGGCGCGATGTTCTCGCGCGCTCGTGCAAGGAGCCCGGGTATCGCGGCTAGCCGGCCCCCGAGCGCGTCCGTGCGCGAGGCAAGCTCGCCCTCCGCCAGCAACGTCACGAGGCCCAGGCGAGCCGTATCCGCGTAAAACGAGGCGCTCCGACGCCAAACACCTCGGACCTCGAGCTCGAAAAGCTCGGCTTTGACCAAGCTCGTCAGCCACAACGCATCCAGGTACGCCGGCTGCGACAACGCAGTGAGCCTCAGTCCCAGTAGCTTGTAGTGAAAGTCAGTCAGCCAGTCGACGCGTCCGTCAATCGATGCGCGGGAAAAATCTCCCAGTCGATCGTCGTTACCAGGAAGGCCCGAAAGCGTGGACTCCACCGGATAGAAACGAAAACGCGCGGAGACGTAGGACTCCATCATGTCTTCGAGTAGACGGTCTTCATCCGGAAGGGCACCATCGCCGGACGTCTCGCACCCGGAGAGCATGATGGCGAGCCCCGAGACGAGCACAAACACCACGCTCGCGCGTGTCGTGGCTAACAACATTATTTGCTTCGCTTCATGACCACTATCAGGTAGATCCTCATCAGGGTCAAGCCATGAGCGACGAGTCGGATCAAAAAAAGGGGCTTCTGTTCTACGGCGGCCCGAACCTCGCGTTCGCCCCGTTCGCGCTCTTCCTCGTAGGCGTGGCATGGCTCGGCCTCTCGGGCGCCCCGGACGAGCGCGGCTTTTGGCCGATCCTTCTCGCAGCGCTAACGCTCGGGATGCTGCTCGCGAAAGACCGCACCCACTTCAGTGAAGTCGTGATCCAAGGCATGAGCCGACCGCTCGTCATCATTATGATTCTTGCCTGGCTTCTCGCCGGCGTGCTCGGGATGGTGATGCAGCAGACGGGCTTCGTCGAGGCAATGACTTGGCTCGCGGCCGAAGCCGGCGTCCAAGGCGGCGCCTACGTCGTCGCGTCTTTTCTGATTTGTTGTGTGGTCTCGACTGCGACAGGAACGAGCCTCGGTACGTTGCTAGTGTGCGGGCCACTGCTCTACCCGGCAGGAGGCGCGCTCGGCGCAAGCCCCGCGATCTTGATGGGTGGCATCATCGGCGGAGCCACCTTCGGAGATAACGTCTCGCCGATCTCCGATACCACGATCGCGTCAGCGTTGACGCAAGGCGCCGACATCGCCGGCGTCGTCCGAAGCCGAATTCGCTATGCGGTTCCCGCCGCAGCCATCGCGATGGTCGCCTACGCGGCTCTTGGTAGCACCGAGCTCAGCGACGCAGCCGCCCCGGAGCTCGGGGCGAACCCCAAGGGCTTGGTCATGCTGGCGGTCCCAGTCACGGTGATTGCCCTTCTTCTCAGCGGCCGTCACTTGCTCCAAGGTCTGATCTTCGGAATTCTCACTGCCGTCGCCATCGGGCTGGGGTTAGGTCTCATCGAGCCGAGTGCTCTGCTCTACATCGACGTCGAGCGTTTCGCCGCACGTGGAATGCTGGTCGAAGGCATGGAGCGCGGAATCGGCGCGTCCATCTTCACGCTGCTTCTCATGGGTCTCGTCGCGCCGCTCGCGGCATCGGGACTGCTCGAGAGAATCGTCGCCGCCGCGGGAGGACGAGCCAAATCACCGCGCGCCGCCGAAAGTTGGATCGTTGGCGTCACCACCGCTTCAGCATTAATCACGACCCACAGCACTGTCGCGATCCTCACCGCTGGCGATTTCGTGCGACAAACCGGAGAACGATTCGGTATCGAACGCTACCGGCGCGCGAACCTGATGGACATCACCGTGTGCGGGTTCCCGTTCATCCTGCCGTACATGATCCCGACGATCCTCGCAGCGAGTACGAGCGCAGCGGGCGAAGGGTTCGGAATGCCGCGCCTCACTGCGTACGAAGTCGGGCTGGTGAACTTCCACTCCTGGGCTTTGTTGCTGGTGCTGGCGATCGCGGTCGTGACGGGATACGGACGGACTAGTGCATGGACCCGCTGATCCTGTCGGTAAATTCCGACGTCATTTTTGGTGCTGACAAGACGCTCCGACGAATTCATATCTAGATATTCGGAGGAGGAGCAACGCTGTCAGCGCCGAAAAGGGCCAGGAATTTACCGACAGGATCAGCGGGTTCGTGCACTAGTAGAGCTCGGCGCGCTCCACCAACTCCTGGCGCAACATGAGGAAGCGACCGTCGGGTGCGACGTCCATACTGCCGGAGCTACTTCTAATGTAGCGGTCTTCAAAGAGAGGGCGCGCTCGCGAGGCAACAAGTTGCTCGCCTGCTTGAACGTCTACGACCATCACCTGACGAGGATCGAGACTTCGATAGAACAGCTCGGCGCCATCACGACTCCACACGGGCTCGACGCCACCCGCGCTCGAAATTTGTAGACGCTCACCGGGACCAGGAAACGGCTGGACGTAGACCTCGTCGATGCCTGACGCATCCGAAACATAGGCCAACCAAAGTCCGTCCGGGGAGAAGCTTGGCTGACGCTCTTCGGCCGGCGAGGCAAGAATCAGACCGAGCTCCCCCGCATTCCGCCGTTGGAGGACCCCGATGTCTTTGTCGGACCGACCGAATTCCACAGTGTAGGCCAGCTGCTGGCCATCAGGAGTCCACGAGCCCGGCTGGAAATGCCATTCCGGGCCGGCGAGGTGGTTCGCCTCTCCGCTTCCGTCCGCGGATCGCACCATCAACTGCGAACTTCCTCCGGCGGGCGCGGAGGTGTAGACGAGCTCGTTGCCGTCTGGTGTCCAACGAGGTGTACCTCCCGGATCCGCCGAGAGAATCGACAGCGTATTCCGCGGGATGTCGTAAACCCACACCTGCACATAGTTGTTCGTATAGGCGTGCATCGCGATCCGATGAACGCTTCCCGGTATATACGCCAAGGTCCCGGTGCTCGAAATCGCGAACTGGCCGGCGCCAGAATCGCTACCCGAGTACGCGAAACTTATGGATTGCGACACCCCGTCCAAGAATGTCACCGGCTCGCCAACGAGCTCCAAACGGTCCGCGTCGAAACCCACGGCCAGAAGAGAACCTGCATCGACGTACACGAGGTGCCCGCTGGCCACGTACCGCGCGTCCGCTCCACCGTCGAGAAGCGTCTGCCGGACTCCATCGTCCAGCGACACCATCTCGATACGAGTAGCGTCCCACGCACCCACCGCGTGTTGCTTGACGGTAAACAGCACCTCGTAATCCGTCAACACGCTCGGCAGTCGATGACTCGCTTCTTGCGGCGAGAGCGTCGTGAGGTGACGCACGTCTCCACCTGAGGCGGGTACCTCTGAAAGCCCTCGGTAGCCACCCGACTCCGCGTAAACGATCGTGTCGCGTGCAGTCCACACGGCACCCATGGGTGGGCGCTCCGTTGCGACCACGTTCACGGCAGACCCACCTCGAAGCGGAACCTTTTTGATCCAACCGTCAGCCCAGAATCCGATCCACTCGCCGGACGGCTCAACGAACGGATTCGAGGCTCCCTCGGTATCCGGCAACGGCTGAGCGTCGTACTGATCCAACGAGCGAAAATAGAGTTGTTGACGGGAGTCGCGTCGACCGACGAAGACGAGACCGCTGCCGTCCGACGAGAACGCGATCGATGTGCGGGTCAAGAAATCCTGAACTTGCGACGGCGCACGATCGCCGAACTCCCCCGCCGGTTGAGGGCTCAACAACAAACGTGACACGCCAGCGCTCGGCGCCACCTCATCGCCTCCGAATGAGCCCAACAACATCGCGGCGATAGACAGCCCCACGGCGACTCCGACCAACCCGACCACCCACGGACGACGGCGTCGCGGCGTCGAAAGCGCTACCGCCACCGCCTCATCGTGTTGCCCCATCCATCGCAGCTCCAGCGCGATGTCTCGCGCCGACTGCCAGCGATCCTCCGGATTTTTGGCGAGGCAGCGCTCCACGAGACGCTCGAGCGCGGCAGGCGTGATGGGTTGAAGCGACGAGATCGGCTCGGGCTTTTGGCCGAGGATGGCTGCGATGAGGCTGGCTTGACTCTGCCCTCGAAACGCCTTCGCCCCGGACACCATCTCGTAGATCAGCGCACCCAAGGCCCACATATCGGCACGGTGGTCCGGGGACTTGCCCTCGAGCTGCTCGGGCGCCATGTATTGCAGCGTTCCAATAATCGACTGCTCTTTCGTGAGGTTTTGCTGCCGCGTCGGGGCGTCGGACGCGTCGGATACCGCGTCATCGCTCATCAGCCGTGCCAGACCGAAATCGAGAAGCTTGACGCCGCCAGTGGTGAGCATCGTGTTCGCCGGTTTGAGATCACGGTGAACGATCCCGGCGCGATGGGCCGTCTCGAGTCCGTCGGCGATCTGGGCTCCATACTCGAGCACCTCGTCGAGCGGAAGCGGTCCTTTCATCAACCTCTCGGCAAGGGTCTCGCCCTCGATGAACTCCATGACGAGGTATTCGATGCCGTCCTGGCTCCCAACATCGAAGAGAGTGCAGATGTGCGGGTGGTTGAGTTGCGAGATCGCCTTGGCCTCGCGCTCGAACCGAAGCTTGCGCTCGGCGCTCTCGGCGAGTTGTTCGGAGAGGACCTTCACGGCGACGATCCGATCGAGACGAGTGTCCCGAGCCTTGTAGACCTCCCCCATGCCGCCCGCGCCGACCGGCTCGAGAATTTCGTACGCGCCGAGTCGGGTACCGCGCTCGAGTCTCATCCAATCACTCCGAAGTCAGTAGCATACACGCTCAAGGGTCGAGTCGAATCTCGAGTATCTCGAGCGGCGACTCGCCTCGCCACTCGATCGCGATCGCATGCAGGCCCGAGCTTTCGAGCGGAAGCAGGTCGACGCTCGTTCGCATCTGGGAGTCGCCGATCTCCGTGCGTTCGCCGTCGATAAAGAACGCGCCGCCGCCTGGTTGCGGTTGGACGAGAAAAGAGAGGCGCAGCGGCCGCCCTGCCGCGCGCGGGACATAGAGATTCGTTTTGCCCGGTTCGAGCTCACGCGCTCGACCGACGCGGCGAAAGCCGGTACCCAAAAACGGTGTCCCGCCACCGCCTAGCGGGATGGATGTCGGCGTCACAATCCCGGCGAGCGACGCTCGTACCAGCGCGAGGTCGTGGACTTTCAGCAGCAGCACCGAATCGCCGGTGTACATCGCTTCGAGCCCACGAAGCGGACCGATCTCTCCGCCTTGTTGCCACACGAAGTCGACGTCGAACCGCTCCAAGACCCAGGCGAGGTACGCAGGATCCGCGCTTGACCAGAACTGAGCAATTGCATGACGCCGAAAGTCGATCTCTTCACGGCCGACAAACATGTAGTCGTAGCCAACATACGGATCGTAGACAACGGCGCGGCCGGCAATGTAGGGCAACAGTGATGGGCGCGAGCGATCGAGAGGGTCGAGCCAAACGTCGCCGGGAGCAGAAATCGCCTTCGCCGCACGGGCGGCGAGCACGCGGTCGATGCCGATTCGGTCCGGCTCGAGAGACCCAGCGTACACGAAATGCTGCACCGTCGACGGAAGCGCGAGCAGGACCACGGCTGCGAGCCCGACACCACCCCGAAGACGCTCAGCAGTCCAAAACCACAAAACGACGCCGCTCGTCGCCGCGAACCACACGATGTCGTTTTGCGCCACGAGTCGGGAGAGCGCGTCGGTTTCGGCTGGTGCGATGCGGAACACGAGCGCTACAGGAAAACCTATCGCCACGAACCATGCCATGGTCGAGCGCAGCGGCGTCGCGCTCGGCAAGTCGGCGAGCCAACCGCGAAGGCCGACGAGTCTCAGTCCGAGAAAGCCGACGATCCACAACAGTGTCGCGGCCACGGCGAGCGTCCACGCTAGCGACGGCGCTTCGATGCGGCCCACGGACGCGAGCGCCTCTATGGCCGCCTCCCAATCCAATTTCTCCATCGAGTAGCGCACGATCTCGAGTGGTCGCACACCGACGCTCGTATTGGAGCCCTCGGCCGCCAAAAACGTGTGGGCGAGAAACGGAACGGATGCAATCGATGACGCGATGATGGCCGTGCGCAACTTCGAGTTGCTCCAGTTCA
>CAMYKY010000009.1 GCA_947259165.1 uncultured Acidobacteriota bacterium
TCGTCGCGCTCGTGGCGATCAACGTTGCCGTGCTGGCAATCTCGACCGCGCTCACATCGGTCGAGGTGAGTCTCGGTCTGGGGTTCGGGTTGTTCGCCGTTCTCTCGATCGTCCGCATCCGATCTGCCACGCTCGATCCCGAGGAGATCGCCTACTACCTGTCGGCGATCGCACTCGGCGTTCTCGGGGGGGTCCGGCTGGACCTCGACTGGCTGGCCCCGACGCTCATGGTGACCATCGGTGCGCTCGCGTTCATGCTTTCCATCAGTTGGCAGCTCACGTTGATCGCGCTCGCGGTCATGCCGCTAGTCTCCGTCATCGTGAAAAAGTTCGGGTCTGTGATTCACAAACGCTTCGAAGCGATCCAAGAGAAGATGAGCGACATCTCCGCGCTTGCGCAAGAGAATCTCTCCGGCATGCGGGTCGTGAAGGCGTACGGACAGGAGGAACCGCAGCGCGCGAACTTTGCGATCGAGAACGAAGAATACTTCGTTCGCAATATGCGATTGGCGAAAGTATGGGGTGCGTTCTACCCGATGATTGCATCGCTCATCGGTGTGGGGACGGCGCTCGTACTTTGGTGGGGCGGCCGCATGGTCATAAGCGCTCAGATATCACTCGGAGAGTTCGTTGCGTTCTTCGCGTACCTGAGCCTCTTGACCTGGCCGATGGTGGCGCTCGGCTGGGTGGTCAATATCTATCAGCGCGGCGCGGCGTCGATGAAACGGTTGACGGTGATTCTCGACGAAGAACCGGAGCTCGTTTCCGGCTCAATGACGACGTCCACCTTGTCCGGTCGCATCGAGTTCCGCGGCGTCGGCTTCAGCTACTCGGGAAACGGAAACGGCGATCGGGTTCTAAAAGACATCGACCTTGCGATCGAGCCGGGGCAGACGGTTGCTTTCGTCGGCCGCACTGGCGCCGGCAAGAGCACGCTCACCCGACTCGTCCCGAGGCTCTACGACGTGACCGAAGGGTGTGTCCTCGTCGACGGATTCGACGTGCGCGCACTCCCCGTGGAGTCGGTGCGTCGAGCGGTAGGCTTCGTTCCTCAGGAGGCGTTCTTATTCTCGGAATCGGTTCGCGACAATATCGCGTTCGGTCACCTGGGAGCGTCCGATTCGGAGATCGCAAACGCCGCCCGGCTAGCCGGCCTCGATACCGACATCGATGAGTTTCCTGAAGGCTACAACACCATGGTCGGCGAGCGCGGTATCACCCTTTCAGGAGGCCAACGACAACGGGCCACGATTGCTCGCGCACTGCTGGTGAACTCGCCGATCCTGATTCTCGATGACGTCCTGTCCGCAGTAGACACTGAAACCGAGGAGCGAATCCTCTCGCAGCTCGCCGATGTGATGAAGACAAGAACGACGTTGCTCGTCTCTCACCGTATCAGCACCGTAAAAAACGCCGATCTGATCTGCGTTCTCGACGAAGGCCGTATCGTCGAGCGAGGAAACCACGACGAGCTAGTCGCCCACGGCGGCCTGTACGCCAGCCTCCACCAAAAACAGCTGCTGGAGGAAGAACTGGAGCACCTCAGCTGATGAGAGCGGCAAACGGTTCACGGCCTACGGCATACGGCCCAAACAGCGTCGTGCCAGCCGTCAGCGCCTCTTTCCCCGGAGAGACGGTGCGCCTCATGAAGAGATTGCTCGCCCGGAGGCTGGGTCCGTTGACCCGTATGCCGTATACCGTGAACCGTATGCCGATTTGAAATGCACGAAGAAGAAGTTCTAGGCAAAGTCTACGACGGTCGCTTGATGAAGCGACTGCTGGCCTATTTGTCGCCCTACAAGCTCGTAGTGGCGGTGTCGTTCGTCCTCGTGCTCTTGGTCTCGGCGCTCAAGCTCGTAGGCCCGATCTTGACGAAAATCGCCATCGACGACTACATCGCTGTCGGCGACGTTCCGGGTCTGAATCGGATCGCGCTCGTCTACGTCCTCGCCCTGGTGGCTCAATTCGTTATTGCTTATTTCCAAGTCTACATCATGAACATGGCCGGGCAGCGAGTCATGGCCGACATGAGACGCGAGATCTTCTCTCACTTGCAGCGCCTGCATTCCTCGTTTTTTGACAAGAACCCGGTGGGACGGCTCGTCACGCGGGTAACCACCGATGTCGATGCGCTCAACGAACTGTTCACCTCGGGCGTGGTGACGATCTTTGGCGACATCTTCATGCTCGTGGGCATCATGGGAGTACTGATTTACCTCGATTGGCGCCTCGCCCTCGTCACCTTCGCGGTGCTTCCTGCGCTGTTTGCGGTGACGATGATCTTCAAGCGCCGGGTCCGCGGCGTCTACCGCAAGGTTCGGACCCGCATCGCGATGCTCAATGCTTTCATCCAAGAAAACGTGATCGGGATGACGGTCGTGCAGCTGTTCCAGCAGGAGGAGCGTAAGTTCGAGGAGTACAGCGAGCTCAATCGCCAGCACACCGAAGCTCATATCGAGTCGATCCTGCATTACTCGGTCTTCTACCCCGTGGTGGAAGTGCTGAGCGCTGTCGCGATTGCTCTCATCGTTTGGTATGGCGGCGGTCAAATCCTGCTCGGGGCACTGACGCTCGGCGGACTCGTTGCGTTCATTCAATATTCAGAGAAGTTTTTCCGACCGATTAGCGACCTGTCGGAGAAATTCAACATCCTGCAGGGAGCGATGGCGTCGTCCGAGCGTATTTTCGGGTTGCTCGATGCGGAAGACGAAGTGCGCACGCCGGACGAGCCGGCGACTCCGGAACGTCGGGATGGGAGCGTTGAGTTCGAGAATGTGTCGTTCGCGTACGCCGCTGATGATTGGGTGTTACGCGACGTTGACTTGGTCGTTCATCCGGGAGAAATGGTGGCGATCGTCGGCCACACCGGCGCCGGAAAATCGACGCTGATGGGCCTCCTCATGCGTCTTTATGACGTGCAACAGGGGCGCGTTCTCGTCGACGGTGTCGACGTCCGCGAGTGGGACCTCGAAACTCTGAGGCGTCAGTTCGGCATGGTTTTGCAAGACGTCCACCTCTTTTCGGGAACCATCGCCTCGAACATTCGACTCGGTGACACGGACATCTCAGACGAAGCGGTTGCTGCCGCGGCAGCAGCGGTGAATTTGGATGAATGGGTGGCGACGCTGCCGCGAGGCTTGGACGAAGAGGTCAAAGAGCGGGGCTCCTCGCTCTCCGCCGGCCAGAAGCAGCTCGTCTCGTTCGCACGGGCTCTCGTCCACGATCCGAAAATCTTGATCCTCGACGAAGCTACGTCGAACGTCGATACTCACACCGAGATTCTTGTGCGCGAGGCTCTCGAGCGCTTGCTCGAGCACCGGACGAGTATCGTCATCGCCCACCGCCTCTCGACGATCCAGAAGGCCGACCGCATCGTCGTCCTTCACAAAGGCCGAGTCCGAGAAGTGGGCACCCACCAAGAGCTCCTCGCCGAGCGGGGGATCTACTACAAACTTTACCAGCTGCAGTACAAAGAACAGGAAATCGAAGCCCAAGCCTCCTGAACCTGCTGAAGGCGACGCTGCCAAAAAACAAGGGGAGATGGGGATAGGAAGGAGATGGGGACGGAAACTGCTGTCTTCACAAGCTCCAAACATCGAATCGCGGCCATCCCCCTATCCCTTGCTTTTGAAGCGGGTCACTCAGCACAGATAGAGCTTCGTGGCTTCGTGTCGATCTTTTGATAAGATACGGCGGCTTTTAATAATTATGACTGACGAGCAATCACCCGAGACACCGGAACCGCCTGAGCTCGACGACGATCTCAATTTTGGACGTACCGTCCTCCAGTTTTTCGTCATCCCGGCATTTGTGGTCGCTGTTTGTGTGGGCTTTTTCTTCTTTTTTGGCTGGCTCGTTTCGGACGAGAAGACGGGAGTCGACTATTTGAACGAGATCCGGGCTGGGAGTGAGAACCGGCGTTGGCAAGCGGCTTTTGAATTGTCGAAAATCATCACGATGGAAACCGAAAAGACGCGGATGGAGGGTCTCGTCCCCGAAATGATCGACGCGTTCGAAAATGCCGCCGACGATGATGAGAGAATTCGGCACTACCTGGCACTCTCGCTCGGGCATTTGGGCGACGCGTCGGCTGTCCCGGTGTTGATGGACGCACTCCGTGACGACGATCCGGCGACTCGACTGTATGCAGGTTGGGCGCTCGGCAATATCGGGGATCGCCGCGCGGTACCCGCGCTCCTCGCCCAAGCCGGTGATGAGGACCCGGGAGTTCGAAAAATCGTGGTGTACGCCCTGGGCGCCATCGGTGACGAAAGCGCCATCCCGCAATTGCAAGCGGCTCTATCGGATCCCGTCCGCGATGTTTCTTGGAACGCGGCGGTCGCGCTCGCGCAGTTGGGCAATGGGTCGGGCGAGATGCAACTTTTGCAGATGCTCGACCGCGACTTCCTCAACGGAGTCGTCGAGATGAACGAGTCCCAGAGACTTCTAGCCACCGAAAGTGCGATCCAGGCCGCTGCGCTCGTCAAAAACGACGTGCTGACGACGCAGCTCCGGACTCTCGCGAATGAGCACCCCAACCTCGGGATCCGAGAGGCCGCACTATCCGCGCTCGATAACGCCGAGAAACCGGAGAAAAGGGTTGTTCCGTAAGGCCTTTGATTTTCAAACGTTTGGCGACACCAGGATATGGTTCGGGTTGTGTTTCGAGCCTTGACACCTTTTGGTGGCGGCGAATAGAATGACGCGTTCAGATGCTGGTGCTTCTTGCACCACCCTGAAATGGGCAGAGTCAGAGACCGTTCGACGCAAGGAAAATCCCAGAAAGACGCTCGAATCTAGGTAGACGTATGGCCGAAGAAGAAAAAAAGAGTACCGAAGCGGGTGAAAAGCCTGCTGCGAAGAAGGCAGTCAAAAAGAAGGAAGTCACCCGGCGCGGGTTCAACTGGCTCGCTCTCGGATGGACGTTTTTCGCCGCTGCGACGGCCGCGGGACTCACGGCGACAGGCCGGTTTATGTTCCCGAACGTGCTCACCGAGCCCCCGTCCAGCTTCAAGGCTGGTTTGCCGACCGACTTCGCTATCGGCGTCGTCGACACGCGCTTCAAGGAATCCTTCCGAGTGTGGATCGTGCGCAACGAAGAAGGCATGTACGCGCTGTCGACGATCTGCACCCACCTCGGATGCACGCCGAATTGGCTCGAGGCTGAGAACAAGTTCAAGTGTCCCTGTCATGGCAGCGGTTTCTATATGTCGGGCATTAACTTCGAAGGGCCCGCGCCCCGTCCTTTGGAGCGTCACCGCATCGTGCTTGCCGAGGACGGTCAGGTGCTCATCGACAAGAGCCGGATTTACAAACAAGAGGCTGGGCAGTGGAACGATCCGGAGTCCTTCCTGGGTCTCGCGTAGATCTTCCGAAAAAGCCGCAGCTATTCTAACGAGGAGTCGAATCGGTGCAGAAGATCCTGAACGCTTTGAGCAGCGCGTGGGATGCGACGACGGAATCGCAGGTCTGGAAGTCGATCTTCAGGCACGGTGCTGTCAGCAGCAATCGCAACCGCGTGCTCGTCATGATGTCGAACGTGTTCCTTCACCTCCACCCGGTGAAATCGCGCAAGGCGGGCATCAAACTTCGCTACACCTGGTGCATGGGCGGCATCACGTTCTTTCTCTTTCTTGTACTCACGTTCACCGGGCTCTTGTTGATGTTCTACTATCGGCCCACGGTTGAGTACGCCTACGCCGACATCATCGATCTGGGTGAGCACGTCCCGCTCGGCGTGATGCGGGAGATTCATCGGTGGGGTGCGCACGCCATGGTGATCACGGTGTGGCTCCATATGTTCCGCGTGTTCATGACCGGATCGTACAAACCGCCCCGCGAGTTCAACTGGGGTGTCGGCGTCATCCTTCTCGTGCTCACGCTGCTCCTGTCGTTCACCGGCTACCTGCTTCCTTGGGACCAGCTCGCTATCTGGGCTATCACCGTCGGATCCAACATGGCGCGAGCCACACCGCTTCTGGGAACGGAGGGGCCGCTCACAGCGGCTTTGAAACTGGGCGACATCAATATCATCAACGCGGGCAACGATGCACGATTCGCGCTATTGGGCGCCCGCTCGGTGGGTGAAAACACGCTACTACGCTTCTATGTACTTCACTGTGTGGGGCTACCTTTGGCTGCGGCCTTGCTCATGGCCGTTCACTTCTGGAGGGTCCGCAAAGATGGCGGCATCTCCGGTCCGATGTGATCGTTTACGGTTCGTGATCCAACAAAGAATCCAGGGCTGAGCGTTATGGAGCTGTTCAAAAACCTGATCAACTGGGCGTCCGGGCCCACTGTATTGTTTACTCTGGCCACGGTCGCCTTCGTGCTGTCGTTGAAGTACACGCAAATCTGGTCGAAGAAGGTCGCTTACCTCGGCTTCGTGGTGATGACGGCTTTTTATTTCCTCAGCATGTTCGACCCGAACTTCTATCTGATTGTCGCGAAGCCCGACAACGTGCCGATCACGTTCGTTTTGTTTCTGGTGGCGTTTTTCACGTGGTACTCGCTCTACCAGGGTGTCGAGAACGACAAACGTATCGCTGTGGGCGAAGAGGTCCTGGAAAAACAAGAACAGGAAAAGGTCTGGGTGTGGCCCGACCTGGTCTATACCGAGCTGTTGTGCATGGTCCTTCTCAGTATCGGCCTCATGGTGTGGTCGATCTTACTGGACGCACCGCTCGAGCAGCCCGCGAACCCCGCCGATTCGCCGAACCCATCGAAGGCGCCGTGGTATTTTCTCGGCCTCCAGGAAATGCTCGTCTACTTCGACCCTTGGCTTGCTGGCGTTGTTTTCCCGACGCTCATTGTCGTGGGCCTCATGGTGATTCCGTACATCGACACCAATCCCAAGGGAAACGGGTATTTCACCCTCAAAGAGCGCAAGGCCGAGATAGCAATCTTTCTATACGGGTTTCTCATCCTGTGGGTGTTGCTCGTGATCTCCGGCACCTTCCTACGGGGGCCGAACTGGAATTTCTTCGGGCCCTACGAATACTGGGATCAGCATCGCGTCGAACCTCTTTTGAACGTCAACGTCTCGGATTTTTTCTGGGTTCAGCTTCTGAATCGGCCGCTCCCTTCGAATCCTTTCCTGCGAGAGTTCCTTGGCGTCATTCTGACTGTGGTCTACGTGGGCGTGCTTCCGGTTCTCATGGCGCGACCGAAAGACAAACTTCCGGGTTTTCTCAAATGGGCGAGCCTGCATGGTTATTACGAAAGAATGGGGTCCGCCCGGTATTATGTGGGCGTTTCGTTGTTTTTGCTCATGATGAGCCTCCCCATAAAAATGTATCTGCGGTGGGCGTTCAACTTGAAGTACATCGTGGCGTTTCCCGAGATCTTCTTCAATATTTAGGGTAGAGAGTTACAACACGAGGTGGAGTGAACCGTGGCGAAACCAGCTCCAGGACACGCGCACGACATCAACGGCCTGAACGTTGTTTTTGGAATTTCCGCCATCGCGCTGTTCCTGACAACGGTCTGGATGGTATGGGACGACTATTCGCGCGAGTGGAAGCAGTACCAGCGAGAGTTCGTTGGCATGGAGCGGTCGTTGACCGCGCAACAGATCCAAGACGCCGACGCTGCTGTCAATCAGCGCGAGCTTCAACGCGTCGAGACTGAATTGGCGGCTGCGGCTGAAGAGGTAGCCGCGAAGTCGGAAGAAATCCGGGAATTGGAGGCAACTCTCGAGGGGTTGAACGATCAGTGGACTCTCGCGGACATCGAGGAGCGCAGGCTCAAGGCCCTCTACGATTCGGAAAAGTTCTTTTACGACGACGGCGTGGCCGGCAAGATCGTTCCCTTCGGCAAGCGCATCGACCAGGAAACGTTCGATGTGCGTGAGGCGGAGTTTTTCGGTGCTCGGGACCTGCGCATCTCGACCGAGTTCGAACGGGACCAGGTTCAACGCTCGATTCGGGACGCGCGAGCGCGCGTTACGGCGCTCAACGGAGAGCGAGACGCCTTGACGCAGCAGGCGACGCTCCTCCGGCGCAAAGCTAACGCGATCGCGGTCAACGTCCCCAACACGTTTCGTAATCTACCCATGGTCGATTTCATCGACCCATCGATTGAAGTTCAGCAGGTTCTGGTGCAAAACGTGACCGAGGATCTGAACTTCACGAAAGTGCCCCGCATCGATCGGTGCCAAACGTGTCATCTAGGAATTGATAACCCTGACTACGCGGATGCGGAACAGCCGTTCCGTACCCATCCAGACCTCGACCTCTACGTGTCGGGCGAATCCAAGCACCCCCGGGACAGCTTTGGCTGCACGTCGTGTCACGAAGGCCGCGGCCGTTCTCTCGACTTCGTCGGTGTCGTTCATACGCCTCAGAACGAGGAACAAGAGCACGAGTGGGTCGAGAAGTACGACTGGAAAGAGGACCACTACTGGGACAAGCCGATGTACCCGAACGGCATGGCGCAGGGCGGGTGCCAAAAATGCCATGGCGACCAGGTGCTCATTCCGGGAGCAGAGGAGTTCAACAACAGCCGGCAGCTCTACGAAGCGGCCGGCTGCTGGGGCTGCCATAACACCGTGGGCTTCGAGAATAGAAGAAAAGTCGGGCCGAACCTCGAGCACGTCGTTGCCAAGACCACGCCGGAGTGGGCCGCGCGGTGGGTCAAAGACCCCAAGAGTTTCAAGCAGTCGACCTATATGCCGCGTTTTTGGAATCTCGAGAACAATCTCGATGAAGAGATTGGCGCGCGCAATCAAACCGAAGTCTCGGCGATCGTTGCGTACATCTACGACAAGGCGAAGCCGCTCGCCTACGGCGTGGTCCCTGCCGGGGATAGCGACCGGGGTCGCGAGCTCGTCGACACCGTCGGCTGTCTCGGCTGCCATGTCACCGAGGAGAGCAACCTTGCCGAGGTCGATTGGTACCGCAAACGGGGAGCGAGCCTCGCAGGGGTTGGCACCAAGGTCAATCGTGAGTTCCTCTACAACTGGGTGAAGGATCCCAAGCATTACTGGGAAGATACCTTCATGCCCGACCTGCGGCTCACCGACCGCGAAGCCGCGGATGTCACCGCGTACTTGATGACGCTTCGGAACGAGACGTTCGAGCAACTCCCAGTTCCTCAGATTGACAGCGGCGCGCTCGATGAGATCACGCTCGAGTTCTTGCGCACGGGTCTTCCCGCGGCCCAGGCCGAGGAGAGACTCGGCGCGATGTCGAGCGACGAGAAGACGCTCTACGCCGGCGAGCGGCTGATCCTCCGCTACGGTTGCTTCGGGTGTCACGATATCGAAGGTTTCGAGAACGCGCAGAAGATTGGCGTCGATCTATCGACATGGGGCTCGAAGATGGTCACCCGCCTCGACTTTGGCTACGTCGACCTCCCCCATACTCGGCAAGCGTGGCTAGAGAACAAGTTGCGGGATCCGCGCAGCTACGACCGCGACAAGGTCAAGAGCCCGCCCGAGAAGCTGCGCATGGGCTACTTCGGATTCAACGACGAAGAAATCAACGCCCTCACCACGAAGGTATTGGGTCAGACACGCGAAGAGCTTCCTTTCGAAGCGCAAAAGGGCTTGAGCGCGCGCGAGTCGTACGCGGAAGATGCGCGTCGGCTCATCCACGAGTACAACTGCCGTGGTTGCCACATCGTTGACGGGTTCGGAGGCGGAATCTACGAGACGGAAGTCATGACCGAGGACGTTGGGTTCCGGCCGCCGAACTTGAACTCGCAGGGCGCACGCACTCACGCCGAATGGCTGTTCAACTTCCTCAAAGAGCCTTCCGAAGTGAGATTCTGGCTCAACGTGCGCATGCCCACTTTCCACTTCACGGACGAGCAGCTCAACACCCTCGTCCAGGGTTTCATGGCGATGGACGGAACGCAGCCGTTCAAATCCACTCAGGCGGTTCCGGTGGATGGTGAGACGATTCGTATCGGAAGCCAGCTGTTGGACCGCTTGCAGTGCGAGCGATGCCATCTCGCGGGCGCGGCCGGCTCCATGGAGGCCTCTCAGCTGGCTCCTAGCTTCCGGTTGACCGGCGAAAGGCTTCGCGAAGACTGGTTGGTTGACTGGATGAAGGACCCGCAGACTATTACGCCGGGCACGCAGATGCCGCAGTTCTGGCCGCTCGACGATGACGGTAACTTCATCACGCCGTTGCCGGACGTTTTGGGAGGCGATGCCGAAGCGCAGATGCGCGCCGTTGCGTCTTATCTCATGCGGTACTCGGAGTAGATCACGAGAGTTTCGAGCAGCGACGCTGGCGGGCGGATGGCTCGGCGGAAGCTGATTTTTCTTGTTGTGTTATGAGGACCCTACATGGCTGAGAATACCGAGGCAAACCGCGACGCCAAGCAAGGAATGGCGTTGGC
The DNA here is from genome assembly GCA_947259165.1 of uncultured Acidobacteriota bacterium. Classification (GTDB taxonomy): domain Bacteria; phylum Acidobacteriota; class Vicinamibacteria; order Marinacidobacterales; family SMYC01; genus CAMYKY01. The sequence continues at coordinate 10,348 of CAMYKY010000009.1, forward strand.
TCTGGCGATTTGGGGCATCACGATTGTCTCCGTCGCCTACTTCTTCAAATACGGACTCCCCGAGCTCGCGTCGACACGAACCTCGCAGGACACGCTGTATTACATCATCCTAGCGTTGACCGGTTTTTTCTACATCGCGGTGCAGGTGTTTCTCGGCCTCTACGTTTGGAAATACCGCCACCGAGATGACGCCGAGGGAAGCTACTGGCACGACAGCCACAAGCTCGAGATGGCGTGGACCATCGGTACCGCGGTCATCCTCATCCCCGTCGTTTTCGCGGGCCTGGTCGTTTGGCAAGACGTCAAGGCGGCGCCGCCGGAAGGGGACATGCTCACCATCGAGGCAGTCGCCGCTCAGTTCCAGTGGGACTTTCGCTACCCGGGTGGGGACGGTGAGTTCGGCGAGTGGAGCCCCGAGCTCTATTCGCTCGAGAACTATCTGGGCGTCGAGCCTGACGATGCGAATGGCGCCGACGACATTCACATGATCAACCTGCTCGTTCTTCCTGTTGATCAACCGGTTCGGATTTTGCTGCGCTCCAAAGACGTGCAGCATGCGTTCTTCCTTCCAAACCATCGGGTGAAGCAGGACGTGATGCCCGGCATTCAAACGATGGTTTGGTTCACGCCAACGATCGTCGGGGAGTACGAAATCGCCTGCGCAGAGCTTTGCGGCCTCGGCCACTATCGCATGCGCGCGTTTTTGAGTGTCCGAAGCGAGGCCGACTTTCAGACTTGGCTGACGGAACAAGCTAATCAATAGACCTTCATGATTCGGAAAATGCACCACACAGACGCCACCACGGTTCGTTATCTGTGTGTCTTAGCGGTTGAGTCTTGATGACAACGAGGAGAAAACGGGCATGAGCGAAGGTCATGACGACCACGACCATGGCAAGCAGAGCTTCATAAGCAAGTACATTTTCAGCTTCGATCACAAGATGATCGGCAAGCAGTACTTGACGCTCACGATGTTCATGGCCGTCATCGGTGGAGCGCTGGCGATGCTCGTGCGGCTGCAGCTCGGCTACCCGGGGCAGCATGCAGAGTTCTGGGAGAAGCTATTTCCCGCAGGCATGTCGCAGGGAGTGATGACGCCCGAGTTCTACGTCATGCTGTTTACGATGCATGGCACGATCATGGTGTTCTTCGTGCTATCGATCGGGCCGGTCAGCGGTTTTGGGAACTACCTCATCCCGCTCCAGATTGGCGCTCGCGACATGGCGTTTCCGTTCCTGAACATGCTTTCGTTCTGGACGGTGCTTCCCGGCGCGATGATTATTATTCTCTCGTTCTTCGTGGAAGGCGGCGCTGCGGCCTCGGGTTGGACGGCCTACCCGCCTCTGTCGGCGATTCGCTCGGCCATCCCCGGATCGGCCCTGGGTCAAACCCTGTGGCTGATAGGGATGATTTTTTTCGTGGCGTCGTTCACGATGGGTGGTCTCAACTTCGTGGTCACCATTTTGAACATGCGGACCAAGGGCCTCAACATGATGAAGCTTCCGTTGACGACTTGGGCGCAGTTCGTCGTCGGTATTCTCGGGCTTCTCAGTTTCCCGGCACTCGCGGCCGGCGCGATCTTGTTGTTGTTCGATCGCTCGCTCGGAACGAGTTTCTTCCTTCCGGCCGGTATCTTCATCGGCGATGAGCTCTTCCCCCACCAGGGCGGCTCACCGCTGCTCTGGCAGCATCTGTTTTGGTTCCTCGGACACCCCGAGGTCTACATCATCATGCTGCCGGCGCTGGGCTTTACGTCCGACATTCTGAGCACGTTCACGCGAAGGCCCATCTTCGGCTACCGGTCGATGGTGTATGCGATCATGGCGATCGGATTTCTGAGCTTCATCGTATGGGGTCATCACATGTTCGTCTCGGGCATGAGTCCTTTTCTCGGGACGGTGTTTACGATGACGACGCTGTGTATCGCGGTGCCATCGGCTGTCAAGACTTTCAATTGGCTGGCGACGCTTTGGAGAGCCAAGATTCGGTTCACAACACCCATGCTCTTCGCGCTCGCGATCGTTTCTTTGTTCGTGACTGGCGGACTCACGGGCATCTTCCTCGGGACCAATGCGGTCGATATCCAACTACACGACACTTACTTCGTCGTCGCGCACTTCCATTTCATCATGGCGGGCGCTGGGCTCTTCGGATTGCTCGCCGCTGTGTATTACTGGTATCCGAAGATGTTCGGCCGTCACATGAACGAAGGGCTGTCGAAGATTCATTTTTGGTTCACCTTCCTGGCGTACTACGGCGTGTTTTTCCCGATGCATTATCTGGGAATCGCTGGGATGATGCGACGCATCTACGATCCAAATACCTATGACTACCTCAAACCGCTGCAACCCGTGAACACGTTCATCACCCTCGCTGCTTTCGTTCTCGGCGCCGCGCAGTTCATCTTCTTCTTCAACTATTTCTGGAGCATGTTCCGGGGAAAGAAGGTCGTCTCCGAGAATCCTTGGGAAGCCAACACGCTCGAGTGGTCGACCCCCATCGAGCCTGGGCATGGTAACTGGCCGGGCGAGTTGCCAGAGGTCTACCGTTGGCCCTACGACTACCAGCAACCCGATGAGGAGGGCGACCACGCGCCGCAGTGGCAAGCGCCTTCAAAAGTTGGGACAAAATAGTCGTTAGCCATGTCGGTACGAGATCACGTGCACCCGTCGTCAGCGCCTTGGACGCTGGACATACGCGGTCGGATGCGCGACTACCTCCAGCTAGCCAAGGTGCGTCTTTCATCGATGGTGCTCTTGTCAGGGCTCGTCGGCTATTGGCTCGCGTCGGGTGAGCTCGTCTTGAGTCATTTACTTTGGTTCGCGGCGGGTACGTTTCTCGTTGTCGCCGGAGCGAACGCGCTCAACCAGGTCCTCGAGCGAGACTCCGATGCGCGCATGGACCGTACCTCGCAGCGGCCGCTGCCGGCGGAGAGACTCTCCGTGCCGGAGGCGTTTTTTGTCGCGAGCCTCATGTCCGCCGCCGGGGTTGTCATATTGTTCGCTACCTGCAGCACTCTTTGCGGTGCGCTCGCCCTGCTAGCGCTCGGTACCTACATTCTCGTCTATACGCCCATGAAATCGCGGTCGCCATGGTCGACGCTTCCCGGGGCGGTCGCCGGCGCGATACCACCCCTGATGGGGTTCAGCGCCGTGCAGGGCTCATTGAGCCCTATAGCGTGGTCGTTGTTCGCGGTTGTTTTCTTTTGGCAGTTCCCGCACACGTGGGCGATTGCGTCCACCTACCGCGAAGACTATGCCCGAGTCGGCTACCTCGGCATGCCGATACCGGGAACGCACGTCCGAACGATCGTAGCTACACTCGCGCTCGTTGCGTCGAGCTTCGTCCCGTTGGCGCTCGGTCTGGCGGGAGACTTCTATCTCATCGGCGTGGCAATCCTGGGCGCCTTTGTTCTTGCGGCAGCGGTTCGCTTCGGCGATGGTACGAGCCCACCGAAGGCGCGTCAGCTCTTGGCGGCGTCGCTGTTCTATCTGCCGCTCATGCTCGCGCTTTTCGCCCTCAATGCCTTGAGCGCGTCTACCTCCGTTGGAGGTCCCGTCTAAGGGAGGACCGTTTATGGCTGGAACACTGACCGTCCCGAAGACAACGAGAACCGCCGATCGCGGCGGAGACGGCTCCGATCTCGGCGACGGTGGTTTTGGCGACTACGGCGCTGGGGGTGAAGGCGCCAAACGTATCGAGACGGCAAAACTCGGTATCTGGGTGGCGCTTGGCTCGATCACGATGCTCTTCGCTGCATTCACCAGCGCCTACATTGTTCGCAGCGCTGGAGACGATTGGATCCCCCTCGCGGTGCCTCCGCTGCTGTGGGTGAACACTGCCGTTATCCTGCTCTCGAGCGTGGTGATGGAAATGGCACTGCGGGCTTTTCTCGCGTGGCGCCCGGTAGCGTTTCGGAAGTGGCTCCTTGCCACCGCGGTGCTCGGCATTTTGTTCCTCACTGGCCAAGTGGTTGCGTGGGGTCAGCTCGCGGCGCAGGGGATTTATCTGCAGAGCCACCCACACAGCTCGTTTTTCTACGTGCTCACCGGCGTGCACGCTGTGCACTTGGTCGCGGGGGTGCTCGCGCTTTGCTACGTGCTGATACTGGCGACGCGCTACCAATTGACTCCGGGAGAATCGAGCTCTCCCAGCGTTTGCGCCACGTATTGGCACTTCGTCGGTGCGGTTTGGCTCTATCTAATGGTGGTCTTGTTTTATGTCTGATCCCGTCGCAACGTTAGGCGCCAGGATTCGGACCATGTTCGATCGAGGCGAAGAGGAGTAACCATGAGCGATACCGGGGCCACGGCCCTCGACGCATCCTGGGGTGGGGGCACGAGTCCCTTCAACGTCAGCTGGCAAAAGCTGATGATGTGGATCTTCATCATCACGGACGCGCTTCTATTTGCCGGCCTGCTGGTGGCTTACGGGTTCGTTCGTGTGGCGAGCCCGAGCTGGCCTGACCAGAACGTCGCCTTCGACATGAACTACATTACGATGATGACGTTCACGCTCATCGCCAGTAGCTGGTCGATGGCGTGCGCGGTCTCGGCGTCGTCGGCAGGCAACAAGAAGCACGTCACGATTTTTCTGTGGATGACGATTATCGGGGGCCTATTCTTCCTCGGCATGCAAGTCTATGAGTGGAGCCACTTCATCCACGAGGGGGCACGGCTGACGAGTAACCCCTGGGGGGTTCAGCAGTTCAGCACGTGCTTTTTCGTCATCACCGGCTTTCACGGAATGCATGTAACGACGGGCGTCATCATTTTGTTGGTCGTGGCGATCCGCTCGGCCTTGGGTAAGTCCACGGCGACGGGAGTCGAAAATGCGGGGCTATACTGGCATTTCGTCGACCTGGTGTGGGTTTTTGTTTTCGCCCTGTTCTATCTAGTATAGGCTCGCATAGCCAAAGGGATAAATCGATTATGGCGGACCACGCAGAATCCGGCAAAACAGTTTACCTGCGGTACGCGAAGATCCTCGGCGTGCTAGCGTTTTTGACCGTGACGATGATCTTCATTGGGGAATCGGGCATGTCGCAGGGGCCGAAGGCGATGTTGTTGTTGCTGGGCTCGTCGATCAAAGCGACGCTCATTGTCTTCTACTTCATGCATTTGAAGTTCGAGAACTTCGGTCTGATCCTGACGGTCCTCGTCGGGATTTTTGTGACCAGTTTTCTGATGTTCGTTGTCCCTTCCTACGATGCAGGCCAAGTTCTGCTCAGGAGCCTCTACAAATGAAAGCCCGTATCGTCATTGCCCTGACTAGCGTTGCCACACTGCTGTGGATGGCCGACACGGCGAGTGCTCAATGCGCGATGTGCGTGACGGCTCTCGAACAAAACGGCGGTGAGCTAGCGGCGGGTTTCAACCGCGGGATCTTGTTCATGCTGGCGATGCCTTATCTCGTGTTCACCGCGATTGGGGCCTCTTGGTATCGGAAGCGACGTCAGAGACTGTCGCTCGAAACTCTCGCCGCGGCCAAATAGGCCCCGGAGCTCAACCGGTGAAGCGCAAGGTCGCTTCCGCTGCCTGGCTGCTGCTGGGCTACACCGTCGTCGTCATCCTATGGGGGGGCTTCGTCCGTGCGACGGGCTCTGGCGCCGGCTGCGGTAGCCACTGGCCTTTGTGTAACGGTGAGGTTATCCCGCGCTCGCCCGGGATCGAGACCCTCATAGAGCTCGGCCACCGACTCTCTAGCGGTCTTCTGGGGCTCTTTGTCGTGGGGTTTGTCCTTGCGGTATTTCGCTCGTTCCCGCGTGGCCATGGCGCCCGGAAGGGCGCCGTGTGGACCCTGTTTTTCATCATCTCGGAGTCACTCCTCGGCGCGGGCCTCGTCACGTTTGAATGGGTCGCTGGGAACGACTCGGTGGAGCGTGTCTACGTGATGGCGTTTCACCTCATCAACACGTTCCTGCTATTAGGGGCACTCACGTTGACTGCCTGGTTCGCGAGCGGTGGCACCGCACTACGATCTCGACCACGGCCCGGATTGGCACTTCTGCTCGCCATACTCGCGGTTCTAGTTGTGGGTGCGAGTGGAGCGGTCACGGCTCTTGGAGACACGCTGCTGCTGCGAGAAGGTATTCAGCCGGAGGACTCGCCCGTCGCTGCGCGGTTGTTGGCATCACGTCTTTACCACCCGAGCATGGCGATCGTGTCCTTCTTTCTCGTGGCCTTCGTGGCCTTGAAAGAGAAGACTTTCGGTCGGCCTCTCCTGATTCTGTATGGGATACAGGCGGCCCTCGGTGGACTCAACGTCTACCTCCAAGCCCCGGTATGGTTGCAGCTGGTTCACTTGGCCGTCTCCGACGCCATCTGGATTCTATTGGTGCTTGTTGTGGCGACGCTGCTCAGCACGACTCCCAGGCCCGCTGAGAGCCGATAGCCGATAGCCGCAAAAGAAAAAGCCCTTTCCCGTGAGGGAAAGGGCTTTTGTGAAGCTAGCGATCTAATCTCCGGCGGTCATCGTGAAGCTTGCGTCAACCGTCTCTTTTTCACCGACGGTCACATTCATCTCCTGCGTTCCCATCTGCTCGTGCCACACCTCGACGACATAATCGCCTGGAGGTACGTTCGGCATCGAGAACGACCCGTCAACGCCGGTCACCGCGTAGTAGGGGTGGTCGACGACGCCCGCATAGCTGTTCATCCACTTGTGGACATCACACTTGAACGGAATCATGACTTCGACGTTGTCGAAAACTTTGCTGGTCTCCAGGCCTTGCACCGGCTGGCCGATGTTGAACTCTTTGTTGTTCTTCGGCATCGCGTGGATGTTGTGCAGCGTCTCGTCGCTGTTGCGCACGGTCAGCGTCTGGCCAACCTGAATACCGATGACGTGCGGCGTGTAAAGGCAGCCGCTCTGGTCGAGCAGGACCGGCTCACTCGGCGGAGGAAAATCCCCCTGGATGCCGCTCTTGATATGCACGAAGGCGTTTGCCAGCGTTCCGCCCTCCCCGACAATGACAAACTCGCTCAGTACGTCCGAGGTGTGCAAGCGAGCGCAGTTCGGGTCCGCGGCCATCTGGATGACCGACATTTCCGGCGCCTCACCCTCGAGGGTGATCGTGCCGCTCACCGTGCCGGCAGTGGCCGGGTCGACTTTCACTGCAGGAGCGGCGCTCGGCGCGGGAGCCGAGGACGTGTCTTCACCACCACCGCAAGCGAAAAGGAGCGCGACCATGGCGATCGGCGCGATTAGCAATATCTTCTTCATTCAACTTCCTCCCGGTTAATTCAAACAAGTGTTCTCAAACGAGTCATTGGCAACCGCCCACGCCACTGGCCGGGCTCCAACAATCCCGGGCAGCGCCTTCCAACAAAAACTAGCGCGGCGCTCAAACTCAACAGTCTACACATCGGCGGCAGGGGGGCGCAAGCGAGAACGCGGCCGGCGCGGGGTCTTGGCGCCTGCCGGCTTTTCGAGCTCTGGCGGATAGAGCTGGCGAAGGAGACTCGATTCTCTTCGATAGAAACCTTCGGTGTGAAAAGAATCCTTCAGCCGAAAGCGTTGATAGTCCAGATGATGGCAAAGCTCATGCAGCAGCGTGCGGAGAAACGTTTTGAATTTCACGACTTGAACCCGCTGGGCGGTTCGCATCCATAGTGAAATTTTGTAGCGGCCTTTGGCGTCGGCTTCATAGAGACCGTGAAGCTCGCCGGTTTGCCACGACGGTCGGCGTTGCTGGACGCGAACCCGAAGTGCGGGAACCCCCAGGGCCTCGGTGAGTCCGTCGGCGAGCGCCTGCGCCGCACGTTCTGTGGGCGGGCGCACGCCACCCTCGAGCGCCGTGGCCAGGGCTAGTACATGCTCCCGGTGTGTGCCGGGACGGTAGAGCTCGACGGAGACGATGCGATCGCTCTCGTCGTAGATCCGCTTTTGGGTCTTCGTGAGTCGTTGGTAGTAGGGGAACGGCACGGTGTTCGCGCTAGGCGGGGTCGGCGTTGAGTGCTCGACGCCCCGAAAACCCCGCTTCGATCTCGTGCCAGTGTCCGACCTCGGACTCTCCAAGCTTCCAACACAGGTAGACCTCGCGTCCTTCCCAAAGGGTGGGGAAGTCGACGAGTCCGGAGTCGAGGTCTTTCAGGTAGCAGCCCTCAGAGCAAACGTCTTCGATGAGAGTCTGGAACCGAGTCAGGAGCGAAACATATTCCGGGTCGGCCAACATGCCCCCGCGAAGCGTGACCTCGCTCTGCGACGGCGCATCCTTCGACCAAACCGTCAGCTTTCCGTATGCGAGGCGAAGCTCGTGCAACTTGCTGCTGAGGAACGGAATGAGCTCGTTCGCTTCCTTAACGGTGAACAAATGTTTGTCGCCCATCGCCCCCGGCAGTGTAGCGAAAATAGAGCTGTCGGACAAATACGGTTCCGATCGCAGAGTAACGTGAACGGCGCCACGGCGCCGCGCCACCGGTGTGCTAGACTACGCGTCCACATACTGGCGTGTCGCCGCGGGCCCCGCCACGCCGACGGCTGAGAGGGGAATCATGCGAAAAAGGACTCGAGCCGGTCTCCCGACCCTGCGGCGTCCTCCGGGATGGGTTGTTGCCTTGACCGCATTACTCGTTTCGTCGCAAGGACTTGCGGGACATGAGAGTGCTGGCCAAGAGTCTCGGGAATCGCAGGAATCCCAGGGGCGATTTCAGTTCCGGGCTGAGGTCCAGGCCATCAATTTGAGCGTTGTGGTGACGGACAAGAAGGGCCGGTTCATCCCCGACCTGACCGCCGCGGACTTCGAAGTCTTCGAGGACAACACGGCGCAAGAGATCGATTTTTTCACCTCCGAAGTAACGCCGGTGACACTCTTAATTCTGCTCGACGCGTCCACCAGCGTCAGGCCGAGCATGGACGGGATCAAGGAGGCGGCTTCGAATTTCGTGAGCAAGCTCTGGGAAGGAGACAAGGCGATCATCGCCGACTTCAACGAGCGCATCCGCTTCAGCTCCCATTTTACGGATGACATCGACCGGCTGGTGCAGACCATCCAATCCCTCTACCCCGCTGGCTGGACCGCACTCTATGATTCTATTTTGTATTCGATCGACAAGGTCTCCGAAGCTGAGGGCCGCAAGGCTCTTCTCGTCTTCACGGATGGCGACGACTCTCGTTCCGTGGGGCAGGGGAGTGAGTCGACTTCGAAGGACACGCTCGAGGGAGCCAAGTTCTCGGAGGTTACAATCTACAGCGTTGGGTTTCAAGGAAATCGCGGCGGGGGCCGCGGCGTCAACAAGGGATTCTTGAAAGACCTAGCGGAAGAGACCGGTGGTGCCGCGTTTTTTCCGAAGGGCATCGGCGACTTGAATAAGAGTTTCGAGCAGATTCAGGAAGAGCTGCACAGCCAATATCGACTCGCCTATGTGCCCACGAACAACGAAACAGACGGCGAGTGGCGTTCCATCTCCGTAAAGGTCAAAAACCGCGACAACCTAGTAGTGAGAACCCGCCAGGGCTACTATGCCTATCCCGACGACCCCGCCTGGTAACTGCTGCTTCACCACGGAGAGAAAAAGGGACAGGTACCTTTTTTGCCGCGAAGAACAGTAAAAAAGGTACCTGTCCCCTTTTCTCTCCGTGGTGAATAACAGCCTTAGCCGAAGGGTTTTTTCAGGTAGCGTTTGGCGAGTTTGTTGGTCAGCTCGTCGGCGTCCAGCGCCAGTGCGCGGCGGTAGTCCCAGGTGGCGGCGTCTCGGCGTCCCAGGCCGTCGGAGCTGTTGCCGCGCCTCAGGAAGATGACGGCCTTGATACGTTCAGGAACGTTCGGAAGTCCGAGCGCTGCCTCGAGCTGCTTGCTTGCTTGTTCGTAGTTCTTCGCGAACAGGTAGCTCTCTGCTAATCTCAGTCGTATCAACGACGGTTCGACCAGCGTGTAGTTGTGCACTCCTGCCGCGCGTCGAGATTGAACTTGCTCGAAGGCTCGACGCGCCGCACGCCAATTTTTCCGCAGCAACTCGACGCTTCCTCGCTCGAGAGGCAGTAACGGGTTTTTGGGGAAGGCCTCCTCTAGCTCACTGAGAATGCGGAGCGAGCCCCGGTACTTCTTCTCGCGCTGGTTCAAGACGCTGAGCGACAGGCGCGCTACCCAGCGGCTTCGCTTACCCTCGACAACGGCGCGTTCGACCAATCCGAGCCCTTTTTCGCGTGAGCCGCGCAGGCCGATTAGAAAGCCGGCAAACTTCAGGGTCTTGGGAAGCGTGGCAATCGTGTACTCGAAGATGCCCGGTAGCAGGCAAGCGTCGGCGTAGCCCGGATCAATCTCGAGAAGGAGCTCGTGGTAGCGCTTGGCACGTTTGCCGGCTCGATAGGAGCGGTAGTAGCTGTGCTCGAGCGAGGCGTGGTACGCGCTGAGGATACCTTCTGCAGCACCGCGAAAATAGAGCGCGTCGCGATCCCGCACATCGTTCGCCAAGATCGCGTCGGCGCGCGCGATCGTCTCCGCGGCCAGAGCTTTGAACTCGCGATCGAGGCTCGCTGCTACCGGATTGCGTTTCTTCTCGGCCCAGTAGCGACCGGTGCGAAACGTCGATCCCGCCATACCTCCTCGGCGGGTGAACTCCTGCATCCATAGGGTCGTCGCCTGATAGTACGGTCCGACGGGTGACGCAGGTGCGCGTGCGCTCAGCTCCGAAAAAGTAGCGCGCGCCCGAGCGTACTCGAGGTTGTAAAGATGCGTGCGACCCTGCTCCTCGAGCTCTAGGAGAGCAGGGCTCCCGAGAGCGACGAACGCGAAAACAAGCAGATTCATGGCGACACTTAACCCGGTAAAATGTATCAGAATGTACGGGGCAACGCGGCATGTTAGAATCCCGGACGTGGGTGCCGACGGCAAAGCCCGGCTTGTGAACCGACGCCGGATCTTCGAAGGCCGCCTCGTCACGCTCGAGGTTGACCGGATCATCGAGCCCTCGGGTCTGGAAGTGGAGCGCGAAGTGTTGCGTCATCCTGGTGCTGCCGTCCTGCTGGCCGTGACCGAGGAGCGCAAGGTCGTGCTCGTCCGGCAGTATCGTCACGCCGCAGGGGAGTTTCTTCTCGAGGCGCCGGCAGGAACGATCGATCCGGGCGAGGAGCCTGCGCAGACGGCGCGGCGCGAGCTCGTCGAGGAGACGGGCTACTATCCGAATCGTCTCGAAAAACTCACGGAGTTTTTTCCCTCGCCGGGCGTGCTCGAAGAGCTCATGCACCTGTATGTCGCAACCGAGCTCGAACGCCGCGTCGGATCACTGGACGACGACGAGAGTCTCGAACCGGTCGAGCTCGAGTGGGATCGAGCGCTCTCTCTGGAGATCGGCAAGGACGTACGCGACGCCAAGACGATCATTGCGTTGTCCTATCTTCGAACCCATCCGCTGTTCAAGTGAGCCAACGCATCCTGTCGGTCACGGCCGGTGCGTCTGCCGGCCTTGCCCTCGCTCTACGTAGTGCGTCGCGCATCCCGGTCTTCGCAGGCACTTCCGATACGGCCGTACCGTGGGTGGTGACGTCCATCCCTTCGTTGGGATGGGTCCTGGCGGCGATGCTCCTCGGTGGGGGCGTCGGGGCATTTTTGCCGCGACAGGCTCGGACGCCGTGCTGGATTGCGGGTGCGGTGGCGGCGGCCGCTTTCATCCCCAAAGTATTCGAAGTCGCTCCCTTCGTGGCGGCGTTTTCGGGCCGCTTCCTGGATATTGTTCTCGTCGGGTGCGCTCTCGCTGTTGTGTCGCGACTGTCTCGATTACCGCGGTGGTTGACGGCGAACCGCGTGAGCGCGATCGCCGCCTGCGTTTTCCTGGCGGTGGGGCTCAAGATGTCGAACGACGTGGGGCTGTCGGGCGATGAGCCGCACTACCTGTTGATCACCCATAGCCTCGTTCATGATCGGGACCTTCGGGTCGAGAATAACTACCTCGACGAGGACTACCAAGCTTTCTATCGAGGAAAGATCGGACCTCACCTTGCCGTTGGCACGCCCTACTCCATTCACGGCATTGGACTCCCGATGCTGCTCGTTCCCGGCTACGCGCTATTCGGCCTCCATGGGGTGCTGGTCACTCTTGCGCTGATCGGAACCCTGGTCGTCCACCGCCTCTTCAGTGCGGGAGTCCGGCTCGGTGTGAGCCCCGAGGCGACGACGCTGACCGCGATGGCGTTTACACTGACGTCCCCGGCCCTGTTCTTAAGCGTCTCCGCTTACCCGGAGCTGCCCGCGGCAGCGGTGGTAATGCTGGTGGCCGCCTACCTCGCCCGCCCGAATTCGGCCGGAACGAGGACGGTGTTCGGCTTCTCGGTGCTCGTCGGAACGCTGCCGTTTTTCCACATGAAATTCTTGCCGCTCGCCCTGGTTCTCTGGTTCGGTCTGGGATACCGTTGTCGAGCCCGGCGCGATCGCGCGGCAACGTTCGCAGGCGCCTTGCTCGGCGCCTTCGCTTTGGCAATGTTGTTCTACGTCACCACTGGAAGCATTGACCCGACGGCCTCGTATGGCCGCCAACGTATCTTTCTCGATAGGATCCCCGTCGGGTTGCTTGGCCTTTTCGTCGACCAGGAGTTCGGACTTCTCGTCTACGCACCGGTTTACCTCGCCGGTCTCGTCGGCTGCGTCGCTCTCGTCCGACGACACCGCTTTTTCGGCGTCGGGGTGTTGTGGGTCCTCGCGTCCGTCGGTCTTGTTGGCGCGGCGCACCCGCTGTGGTCGGGTGGAAACTCCGCGCCCGCGAGGTTTCTCTTTCCGGCGCTTCCGCTGTTGGCGCTTGGCGTCGGCGCGTTGTGGTCGTGGGAGCGAAAAGACGGCGTGACTCCCTGGGTTCCGTCGATGCTCGTCGTGAGTCTGTGCATCTCGGTGTTCACCGTGTTCCTGCCGGGGCAGCCTCTTTATTTGAACGCTCGGGACGGGACAGGGCGGCTGTGGGAAGTGCTGTCGAGCTCGTGGGATCTTACGAGCTATCTCCCATCCATCATCCGTTTGGATCTGCGATCCCTCGTTTGGGCGTTGATAGCGCTCAGTCTCGTGGTCACGTGTCTCGTGCTTCAGTATCGTCGACGCCCACTCCGGCTACCCGCATTCTCGCTTTTGTTGCTCGTTGCGGCATGGACTCAAGACCTCTCCGGTGTGACGCACCCGCGCAATCACGAGGGACGTTGGGTCTCGGCGTTCATGCGGCAACTCGCCTCTAGCCAACCGACTCGCTTTCTGGCACTACCGTCGTTCGAAACTCTCGATACGGACGGTGTGCTGGAACGGGTGAGTCTCCGGCTGAGACCGCTTCGCCCCGACGGAGACCCACGCTATTGGTTTAGCCTGCCGTATTCCATTCCTGCAGGACGGTATCGAGTTAGCGGGATCCAGCCGGAAGGTTGGTCCCCGTGTAACGACTTCAATTGTTTCGACGTCGAGGACACTCGTTTCGGCTCCGAGGTGGCGCTATCGCGGTTTCGAGCTCGTGCAAGGCGACTTCAAAACCCGACGCCGAGACTGCACTTCGAAAGGGTGCTGGGTTCTCGCCCAGTCGCAACGCGCAGCTTGGCCGTATCGGGCCAGCGACGTCTTCACGGCTTGGACGAGGGAGCATACCTCGATAGGAGAGGTTTCTGGGTGAAGCGCGAACAAAGCGCGGCGTTCGCTCTCGAGTCCGGGGGTGAGCTTTGGCTCTCGAACGGGGGACGCCACAATGCGGTTTTGGTCCATACCACGACTGGCACCGAGCGATTCGAGCTGGCCCCGTGGTCGCGCGCAACGTTCGTCGTGCCGCGCGATGACGCCGTATCGATTTTCAGAGTCGAAAGTCGCGGTGGATTTCGACCGTCAGAGCTCGACCCGGGCAACTCCGATCATCGGGATCTGGGCGTGCTCGTGGGCGCACCCCGCTTTTGACTTGTGGCGGTAACGTTCCGGATAATAGATGTATAGACAATCGGTTTCTGCAATAGGGTTCGTATCTGAAACGCCGCACCGTCTCGAGGCGCGTGCGCGGTGTGTCGCCGAAAGGCAAATATCAAGGTGTCGTCAACCAACGGTTTTTTCTCGTGCCCCGGGCCGAAGATCTTCGCCCATCGTGGTGCAAGTGCCTCTGCGCCCGAGAACACGCTCGAGTCGTTCCGGCTCGCTCACGAGCAGGGAGCGCCCTATCTGGAAATGGACGTCCACCTGAGCGCCGATGGCGCACCCGTAATCATTCACGACCATTCGGTCTCACGAACGACCGGCCGGCGTGGTCGGGTCGAGAATATGACGCTCTCAGAGCTTCGCCAACTCGACGCTGGGTATAAATTCTCGACCGACTACGGTCGTACGTTCCCGTATCGCGGCAAGGGCCTGTGTATTCCAACGCTCGATGAGGTGCTGACGACGTTTCCGCGTACCGGCGTCACGCTCGAGCTCAAGCGAACCCGGGACGGGGTCGAGCGCGCCGTGGCCAATATGCTAGCGCGCCACGGGGCGGAAGATAGAGTGATCGTCGCCTCGCAGGAGCACGAAATCCTGGCGCGCTTTCGGCAAGTCGCTCCGATGGTCGCGACTAGTTTCAGCAAAGACGAAGTGCGCGACTTTCTCGTGCGGCTCCGCGGTGGCGAGCTTGACGGCTATCGCCCGCCCGGTGTCGCGTTTCAGGTTCCTGAGTACAAAGGCCTGAGGCGCGTCGTGTCGAAACCGGTCATCGAAGCTGTGCACGCGTTCGACGTCGAGGTTCATGTTTGGACGGTCAACGAGCCGGTCCACATTACCCGTTTGCTAGACTGGGGCGTGGACGGCATCATGACCGATGATCCCGCGCGAGCCTTCGCGAACGTGTCGGCTCTCAAGGACTCAGCGAGGCTTCGAGATTCGACTCATGCGATTTAAACGCGCGCTGCTCACGTTCGTCGTCGCCATATTTGCGGTCTCCATCTCGACTTCCTGCAAAAAGAACGCTGGGCCGCAAACCGGCGCGCTCACCCCGGCGATCACGCTTTCCGATCTCGATGGAAAGAGTCTGACTCTCAACGAGCTCCGAGGGCGCGTTGTGGTTCTCAATTTCTGGGCGACGTGGTGCCCCCCGTGCGTCAACGAGATGCCGTCGCTCCAGAAACTTCACGAGGCTCTTGCTGACAAGGGACTCTCGGTCGTCGCAGTGTCGGTAGACGAACGCTTTTCCGACATCGAAAAGTTCGTGGAGTCATTCGACTTGACCTTCACGATCCTCCACGACGAAGGCATGAAAGTGTCTCGCGCCTACCAGACATTCAAGTTTCCCGAAACCTACATCATCGGCCGCGATGGTCGTCTGAGATCCAAGGTCGTCGGGGAGCGTGATTGGGTCGAACCTTCGGTGATTCGCGACATGGTTGCGCTCTTGAACGAGCGCTCAGGAGAAAGCTGAGCTCACGCGAGCATGCATATCGGACGGCATATTGTTCAGGAGCTGGTTCTCGAATACGGTGAGCCGACCATCGAGCGGTGGGACGTGCCGCTGACCGAAGACGAATTTCGAAACGTCGAGCGACATCGACAACGGAGGCGGGCGCACGACGTAAGCTTGTTGATTTTGAACGCGGGCGACGCCGCGGTCATCCGCAAGTCCGGTTATCCGGATGGTGCCTATCGAATCCCGTCCGGAGGGGTCCATCCGGAAGAGTCGTTTGTCGACGGTGCGCTGCGAGAGGCCTACGAGGAGACTGGGCTGTCGGTGGGGATCGAAGACTATCTATTGCAGGTCCATGCGAGCTTCACGTTCGGTGGTGACCGGGCCCAATGGACAACCCACGTGATGCTCGCCCGTCCCCTTGGTGGTGGCGTCGAGATCCAACCGCACGATCACGAAGAGATCGAAGCGGCTCGGTGGATGGATTTCAATGATCTCGTTGACCGCGTGAGCCCCCTCCTCGAGGACTCCGGGCTCGGCGGCTTGCGATACCGCGCGCGAATCCACAGGAGGCTATCCGAGCTCGACGAACGCACTGGCACGAACGCCGCGGCGAGTTAATGAGCGACGCTGACTCCGCTGCTGAGCTCCGAGCAGCCGAGAGATTCCGCCGCGGTGGCAAGGCCGACAAGGCCGCGGACGTCTACCAGGGCTTACTCGTGAAAGATCCGTCGAATGCCGATGTGCGTCGGAACCTCGCCGATTTGCAGCTCGAGATGGGCAATCGAGACGGCGCGATCTCTCAATACGTCAAGATTCAGGAACAGTTGGCGGCCGAGGGTGACGTTTTGGGCGCCATCACGGCCGGACTCAAGGTCGTCGAGATCGACCCGAAGTTCGACAACCCGCTCGCCTATGTCGCCAAAGTCAAAGTCGAGAGTCTTCGCGACGAGCAGAAGGCCAAGACGACGCAACCTGTCGCCTCCCGTGCGGTCACACCTCTCGACGACATCCCGCTGCTATCGGATCTGACCGCCGAAGAGTTGTCGGACGTTGCAAAAACGATGAAGCGCCACGAGCTCGCCGAAGGGCAGATACTGTTTCACGAGGGCGATGCGGGCGAATCGCTCTACTTCGTCAACGAGGGACTTCTCGAGGCTAAGGCGAAAGGATCGAAGCTCGGCTTGATCTCGTCGGGCCAGTGCTTCGGTGAGTTCTCTTTCCTGACGCTCAAGCCTCGAACCGCGACGGTGAAAGCGCTCGAGCGATCCGAGCTCTTGGAGCTCTCCGCCGACAAGATGCGGAGTGTCGTCCAAAACCAGCCCCGCCTGGCCGGGGTGCTGTTCAACATGTTCCGCGACCGAGCACTCGCTAACGTGCTTTCGCAGTCACCTTTGTTCGAGATGCTGCCGTCGAAGGACCGCGCCCGACTCGCGCCACAGTTCAAACTCGTCACCCTGTCGAAAGGCGAAGACGCTTTTCAAGAGGGTGAGCGAGGCGGGGCTCTGTTTGTGGTCAAAGAGGGCTCGCTCATTGTCAAAGCGACGATCCAGGGTGAGCTAGTCGAGCTCGCAACTCTTGGACAGCACCAGTTCTTTGGGGAAGTCTCGTTCCTCACCGGTGTTCCGCGAACCGCCACGGTCCACGCGCTAGAAGCCTCTGAGCTTCTCAAGATCGAAGAGGATGAGCTGAGAGAGCTACTGGGACACCATCCCTACATACGAGAAGTGTTGGCGCGCTACCACCTCGACCGTGTCACCGCCACTGCGGAAACACTCAAGGCGTTCTTGAAGAAGGAAAAAGTGGAAGGGATTGTCGGCTAGAGTGCCAAGCCGAGTAGCGAGAAGAAACGTACCCGCCTAGAACTCGTCTTCGTCCTCAGTATCGTCGAGGAGGGACTCCTCTGGAGGATCGGGAAGCTCAGCGGGAAGAAAGGCCTCCACGAGGCCGTCGTCGACTTCCTGGATCGCGATAGCTGCCGGCTTGCGGGAGCGGCTTTGTATCCGCGGAACCGCGCCTTGCATGATCTGGCGCGCGCGCTGGGCGGCGATGTTGATTCGCATAAACAGTCCGGCCTCGTTGATATCCAACGTTTGATCCTCCTCGATCGAAAACTCCCTATTATATCACGGCTTGCTGGCCCTCGGCGCGTAGCATTTCATTGGTGATGTTCTCTTGACTTACACCTGTATTCTACGCGGGTTTTGTGGCCGTGGCTGCTGTGCTATTGTGACCGAAGCAACTTGTTTTGGATTTTGAAATGACCCTTCGTAGGAAAGCGGGGAGATTCTGATGCACGCAGAAGTTGGACAGCGCATTCGTGAGCTTCGGCAGAAGCGGGGGATGCTTCAGGAGGAGTTGGCGAGAAAGGCAGGCCTTTCGCCCTCGGCGCTCTCGAATTTTGAGCAGGGACGTCGCCGCACGTCACTCGACTGGCTCAAGAAGATCAGCAAGTCGCTCGGCGTAAACGTTTCAGACCTAATTCCGGAAAGCCGGACCCGAAAGCCGCTCGCGGAGTCGAAGGAAGAAGAAAAGCTCCTGAGCCACTGGCGCAAAGTCGGAAACCCCGACCTACAGGATCAGCTCCTCGAGGTGATCGAGCTTTCGGCGGCTGGCATCGGGAAGCGCTGAACAAGCTTTGGATCCGTAACCCCCTCTCCCGCTTGCGGGAAGAGGGCCTGGGGTCGGTTACTTGAAGTATCGACGAGCCGTCGGCCCGATCGTTACTTCAAGTAGCCTTTAGTGAAGTGCTCGGTTAGCTCGTGGGCGAGTTGCTCTTCCGTCAACGGGCCGTCGACCTTGTACCACTGGTAGATCCAATTCAAAGACCCCAAGAGAAAGAACGTCGCCGCCGTAGGGTCCAGCTCGCTCCGAGCAGCACCATTCTTTTGCAGCCGTACGAGCAAATCCCTGACGTAGTCGATGTACTCTTTCTTTCGCTGCAAGATCTTCTCTCGATAGACTCCGGTCAACGCCGTCCGTTCGTGGAGAATGATCGTGACCTCGCGGGGTCGGTTGAGCACCATGTGCGTGTGCAGCTTGATGAGCTCTTTGAGCAGTGCCGTGGGCTCCTCTATTGCTTCTAGCGGTTTCAAAACCGTCTCATTGAGTAGGTCGAGCCCGTAGTCCGTGATCAGGTAGAGCAAATGCTCCTTGCTCTCGACGAAGTAGTAGAGACCCGCTTTGGTGATGCCGACTTCCTCGGCGATGTCGCTCATCGACGTGGAATCGTACCCCTTGACGCAGAAAAGCTGCGCGGCCTTCTCCAGAATTTGACCGCGGCGCTCGTTCAGACGCGAGGATCGACCCACTTTCTTGGTTTCGGGTGCACTTTTCGGCAATGGCTCGTCTCCCTGACGTCGAGAATTCTGTCAGGTAGGGGCTTCCCAAGCAACCGAACGCTGCTGTGCGATTCGGCGATGCCCCGAGGCTTTCGTCACCGGGCGAGGCGTCGAGTGGTTTTATCCCATCGATCAGAGAATACTTCTCATCAAGTAGCTTCGAAGAGGTCTTTGTCGATGGCTTGCCGCCGCGCCGCGTCGATCTCGAGTGCCGCTGCCAAGCTCTCGAGCCACGCTTTCTCCGTTTCGGCGACGGCGTCGTCCGCGAGGATGACGAGAGCCCCGAATCGATAGAGGGTTTCTTTATCGTCCCTGTCCACCACGAGTCCGGAAAGCTCCACTGGCGCTGCGGGGATCACGAGATCTTTGCGGATCTGAACGACCTGCTCGGTCGATAGCCCTGATTCATCGAGTCGTTTGTCGAGGAGCTGCTTCTCCGCGGAATCCATCTCTCCATCGGCGAGCGCCGCGGATACCATCGTGCGAACGATGGCGTAGACGAGCTCTTGCGGCGGAGGGATCGGCGGTGGCAGAGCAGGAGGCTCCTGGTTTGACGCGGCGGTTCGCGGCACCGGGGGTAGCTGTGGCGGCAGGGGCGGACGCGGCCTTGCGCTCGGCGCCGCCGGCGTTGCAGGTCGTCGCATCTTGTCGACTGCAAGAGCACCGGCGATGGCTGCGCCACCCAGCAAGATCATGTTCTTTCCACCCACCGCACGAACGAACGAACGCGCGTTCACGCCAGTGGATTTACGGATGAGATCTGAAACCATGCGATCGAGAAAAGCCATGGGACTCCTGAATGCTCAATACCGACTCTTTCAAAACGCGTGACACTGGGAGATCCTACGATGTCACGACTCGTTGCGCTTCGCGAAAGGGTTGTTGACGAACTTATTCTGCGCACGCGGTTGGGTCTTTTTCGGTTCTCTTGCGCCCACTCGATTCGGAGCCGTTTCGCGTCGGGCGCTGAGTGCGATTCGCCGTCGGTCCAAGTCCACACTGAGGACGCGGACGTTCAGCTTGTCGCCGACCTTCACGACCTCTGCAGGATCCTTGACGAAACGATCGGCGAGTTGCGACACGTGCACCAGGCCGTCCTGGTGGACACCCAAGTCGACGAACGCACCGAAAGCGGTGACGTTGGTAACCACGCCTTCGAGCTCCATGCCTACCGTCAAGTCTTCGGGGGTGCGGACGTCATCGCGGAACTTGGGGGGCTCGAACGACGCACGCGGGTCACGCCCGGGTCTTTCGAGCTCGCGAAGGATGTCGCTGAGCGTGTAGCTTCCGACATCGCCGGCTTCGTAGTTGCGGGGGTCGATCCGTTTCACGCTCGTGGGGTTCCCGATGAGCTCCCCTACGGAGCAGGAGAGGTCCTTTGCCATGCGCTCGACGAGGCGGTAGCGCTCGGGGTGGACGGCGCTTGCGTCGAGTGGCTCTGGACCGGAAGGAATTCGCAAGAAACCGGCGGCCTGCTCGAATGCTTTGGGTCCCAGGCCGGGCACCTCCCGAAGGGAGCCTCGAGTGTCGAATGGACCTTTGTCGTTACGATATTCGACGATCTTCTTCGCGAGAGAGGCGCTGATGCCCGCGACCCGGCTCAGAAGAGACGCGCTCGTCGTGTTGACGTTGACTCCGACGGCGTTCACGCAGCTCTCAACGACCTCGTCGAGCTTCCTCGCGAGGAGCGGTTGGGACACGTCGTGTTGATACTGGCCGACACCGATGCTCTTTGGGTCGACCTTGACGAGCTCGGCGAGTGGATCCTGGAGTCTCCGCGCGATGCTGATTGCGCCGCGGACGGTCAAATCGAGCTCGGGAAACTCCTCCCGCGCGACCTCGCTTGCGGAGTAGACACTGGCGCCGGACTCGCTGACGGAGACACAAGGCACACTCGAGGGCTCGAGCCCCTGCGACTCGAGCGCGTCACGCGCGAACGTCTCGGTCTCACGTCCGTGGGTGCCGTTTCCAACCGCGACGGCGCGCACGGGGTATTGGCGACAAAGATCGCCGAACGTTTCCTTCGCTTTCGCTAGAGCCGTTTCCCCCTGGACGAGATAAATCGTCGCGTGTTGGAGCAGCTTTCCCGTCTCGTCGACGAGTGCGCACTTGCAGCCCGTACGTTGGCCTGGGTCGACCCCGACGACAGCCTTCGAGCCGAAAGGCGCCGCGAGGAGAAGCTCTCGCAGGTTCTTGGCGAAAATCTCGATCGCGGCTGAGTCGGAGCGCTCTTTGAGCTCGCCGGCCGCATCCGCTTCGACGGACGGACGAATCAGCCTGCCAAGAGCGTCCTCGATGACGTGACGGATTTGGCTCATCCATGCGGTGTCTTTCCGAACGGGGATTCGTTCCTCGATGAACGTCCGGTGCGGCTCGACGTCGAGAGAGAGGGCTGGCTTGAGCACTCCTTCCGCCTCGCCGCGGCGAATGGCGAGATAGCGGTGCGAGGGAATTGCTTTGAGAGGCTCCTCGTAGTCCGCGTACATGTCGAACTTCGTTTTCTGGTCGCGGAAATTCTTCTTCTTCGAGACCCGGACGACGCCGTTTCGCAGATAGGCTTCGCGCAGCCGTTTGCGAATGCCTGCGTCATCGGAGAGTCGTTCCGCGCAGATGTCGCGCGCTCCAGAGAGAGCCGCTTCGACATCCGGCACTTGGCGCTCGACATCGACGAACCGTGCCGCCGCCGTTTCCGGTTCGAGGTCTCTCGGCTGGGACCATATGAGCTCAGCGAGGGGCTCGAGCCCACGCTCCCGGGCGATGGTCGCGCGGGTGCGACGTTTGGGCTTGTAAGGCAAATAGAGGTCTTCGAGCTCGGCCTTGGTGCGGCATTCTGATATTGCCCTCGAAAGCTCGGCGCTGAGCTTGCCCTGGCCGCGGATCTCTGCGAGCACGGTCGCTCGACGCGTCTCCAACTCCGAAAGGTAAGCGCCGCGTTCCTCGATGGCGCGAATCTGCACCTCGTCGAGCCCGCCGGTCGCTTCTTTGCGATAGCGGGCAATGAAGGGGACCGTGGCGCCTTCACCGAGAAGATGCACGACCGCCGCGACTCCTAGGGATTGCAGGGCGAGGTCCTTGGCGATCTGCGGTGTAGGGTCGAAGACTTCTTCCATGGGCGTACTTTATCGTGGTGCGTTCGCTGCGTCAGCTAACGCCGCAGTACCGAACCTGCGAGCGCTCCCGTTAGCCGGTCGCTCTCATACGCGAGGGTGCCATTCACGAACACTCGGTCGATGCCTCGAGCTCTTTGCCGCGGCTGGTCAAGAGTTGCCTGGTCGCAAACCAACCCCGCATCGAACACTACGAGATCCGCAAACGCCCCTTCGGTGAGGACGCCGCGCCCCTCGAGTCCGATCGTCTCGGCGGGCAGAGAGGTCATTCGTCGAATCGCTTCCGGCAAGCTCAGTAGCGACTCGTCCCGGACGTAGTGTCCGAGCACTCGCGGAAAGCTCCCGTAGGCCGCGGGGTGAGGCTTTCCCTTGCCGTAGTCGTTGGCGTCGGTGACGAAGGCGATGTCCGGTCGGCGTACGAGCTCGCGGAGCCCATCCTCTCCGGTGATGTCGAGCACGAACTGTCCAACGTTGCCGTTTTCTTCGATCATGAGATCCGAGATTGCGTCGAAGGGTGTGCGATGTCTTCGCTCACCAAGCTCCGCAAGCGACAATCCCTCGATGCCTTTGTTGGCTTGGGAGCTGACGGTGGAAACGACGATGCGATCCCAGCCGACTGCCATGATGAGATTGTGGGGCCAACCGCCCTCTACCCATGGAGGCCACTCCGGCTTCACGGTTTCGATATCGCGCCGGATGCGGGCTCGCTCCGCGTCGTCGCTCAGGCGTTCGATAAGCCGCGGTAGTCCTCCTTCTAGAGCCCAAGGTGGATAAATGGCGAGCATCATCGTCGCAGCGACTGGATAGGGGAACATGTCCGCCGTGAGTCGAATCCCTTCGGCGCACGCGTCGTCTTCTACGGTCAAGAAACGTTCGAGCTTGGGCCAATGAGCTCTACCGACAGCTTCCGCGTGCGAGTGGTGCACATGAACGCCCGCGTCCCTGCCGATTGCGATGAGCTCGTCGACGGAATCGAGTAACGTCTCGCTCGAACCGCGTATGTGAGACGCAAAGACTGCGTCGTATCGTTTCAGTCGGCGAGCGAGCACGACGAGCTCGTCAGTCGACGTGTACATCCCGGGCGGGTAGATGAGCCCGGCAGAGAGACCGAAAGCGCCCTGTTCGAGCGCTTGGTCGAGCTCCGAGATCATTTGTTGACGCGTAGATTCGTCGGTCTCACCGGGCGAGAGATGCGCAGCGCCGAGCCGTAACGCGCCGTGCGGCACGAGACTTCCGACGTTCAGCGGCAGGGCCAATTCCTCGAGATGATCGAAGTAACTGGCGAGGTCGCGCCATCTCCACTCGAACGAATCCGGGGACATCCACCCGTTGATTTGTGGCAGAAGCTCGGGTCCGTGGCCGAACAAGGGCGATACCCCGAGTCCGCAATTGCCGACCACCTCGGTCGTGATCCCCTGTGCGATGCGTCCTTCGATGAGCGCTAGCCGTTCGTCGGACGGCCACGCCAAGACGATGTCTCCGTGCGAATGGATGTCGACGAACCCCGGCGCAACGACTTTGTCGGACGCGTCGATCACTGTTCCAGCATTCACAGGTTCGCCGATGCTGACGATGTGATCCCCGAGGATCGCGACGTCCGCGCGCCGTTCGGGCGCACCGGTGCCGTCGATGAGGCGACCGTTTCGGATGACGATGTCCGCTCGCACTGGAGAGTCCGCAGAAAAAAGGGGACAGGTACATTTTCTCGTGTTACGGGGAAAATGTACCTGTCCCCTTTTTCTGTCCTTTATTTACCCCATCGACCGGCGACGTGTTTGATGATTTTTTGCCCATGGAAACGGCCGTTTTCGATGAAGATTTTGTTGGTCTGCCGGCCGGCGACGATACCGCCGGCGAGATAGATTCCGGACACGTTCGTTTCACAGGTTTCGGGATCGGTTTGGGGCTTGCCGCTTTCGCCGTCGATTTTGATGCCCATGGATTCGAGAAAGGTGTAGTCGGGATGGTATCCGGTGAGTGCGAGCACGGCGTCGTTCGGGATTTCGAATTTCTCTCCGCCCTTCTTTTCGAGCAAGAGTTTGTCGGGCAAGATCTCCAGCACTCTAGTTTCGAGGTGGGCTTCGACTTCTCCCCGGTCGATGCGATTCTTGATGTCCGGACGGACCCAGTATTTGATGTGCGTCGAAAGGTCGCTGCTACGGTGGATGAGTCGTACTTTGACGCCGGAGCGGTATAGGTCGAGAACGGTCTCTGCGGCCGAGTTGGCACCACCAACAACGGCCACGTCGAGGCCGTAGTACGGGTGGGCCTCGGAGTAATAGTGTGAGACTTTGGCGAGATCTTCGCCGGGTATCCCTAGATAGTTCGGGTTGTCGTAGTAGCCGTTGGCGACGACGAGTTTTTTCGCCGTCAACGACTCGGGCGAGCCGACTTGGCCGCGTTGATAAGAGCTCGCCAGCTCGTAGTGACCGTTGACGGAGCGGACGGCATCGACCCTTTCATACAGCTTGACTCGGAGTCGGAAGTACTCGCTCACGCGACGGTAGTACTTCAGGGCCTCGAGCCGCGTCGGCTTTTCGCGGGCACACACGAGCGGGAGCTCGCCAATCTCGAGAAGATCCGGTGTGGTGAAGAACACCATGTTCATCGGGAAGCGACGGATAGCGTCGACGAGGGAGCCCTTCTCGACGACGACGTGCGACAGTCCTTTTTTCGTGCATTCGATAGCGGTTGCTAAACCGCTGGGCCCGCCTCCGATGATAGCGACGTCGACATCAGGCATCTAAACGTAGTCTCCAAGTTGTGCGTTAGTTTTGAATCTTTTCGATGCGGACCGACGAGAGGTCGACTCTTGCCAGCGGCGTGTCGCCGTCGGTGGGAACGGCTTCGATCGCCTTGACGACCTGCATCCCGTTGACGACGCGACCGAAGACTGTGTAGTTGTTGTCGAGTGAGCTCGCGATTCCGGTGACGATAAAGAACGACGAGTTCGCACTGTTGGGCTCGTCCCCGTGCGCCATGGATACGATCCCGGGAATGTGGAGCGTATCGTTGAACTCGGGCTCGAGATTCTCTACGTACTTCATGACCCGCTCCGACGCCGGGAGGTGACGGGTCTCGAGAAAACCGGTCTGGATGACGAAGCCGGGAACGATACGGTGAAAGGCGACACCCTCGTACGCCCCGATCTGCGCCAGGCGCAGAAAATTTCGGACGTGGTTCGGCGCCTTCTCCGGAAAAAATTCGACGGTGATTTCACCGAATGACGTCATGAGAATGGCGCGGTAGCTCGCCAGTTCTTCTACGGTCTCGGTCGAAAACGGTGGGATCTCCGGCGGGGGCGTGTCGCGAAGCGTAACTCGTGTGAGCTCGAGGCGCTCCGTCGGCAGTCCCTTATCATCCGTTGGCGTCGCTGATATTTTCTGGATCAGATTGATGCCCTCGACGACCCGAGCGAACACCGTGTATTGGCCGTCGAGCGTCGCTTGGTCGGTGACGACGATGAAAAACTGCGAGCCAGCGCTATCTGGCTGCCCCGGGATTTGGACGGCGGAAACGGCGCCGCGCGAGTGTTTCTCGTCGCTGAGCTCTCGGGCGAGCACGCCGAGACCCCCGGTCCCGTACGCTGCCGTCGCGGCGGGGTCCTTGGTCTTGGGGTCCCCGCCCTGCACGATGCCGTATTTGATGAGGCGGTGGAACGCCGTCCCGTCGTAGGCGCCCTCTTCGATGAGCTTCATGAAGTAGCCGACGTGGTTCGGGGCCTTTTCGGGCAAGAACTCGATGATGAACTCTCCCCTCGAGGTCTCGAAAACCGCCTGTTTTCCCTGCATTTGCTCGACCGATAGGGGGGTCGTGAACATCTGCGTTGTCATTACGCTCAAAAGTAACCAGGCGTTCATAAGCTCTCCCGAGACGCTATTATATAAGACAGGCCTTTACCCTCGGTTACGTCATCTTTCACGAAGGAGAATCGTTGAGCCACAAAACGCTCGAAGCCGGCAGTGTTCCACGTATCGAATTCGAGACCTACCGCCTCGCGAACGGTCTTCGAGTCATCCTCCATGAGGATCACAAACTCCCGGTCGTCCACGTGAACCTCTGGTATCACGTGGGGTCCAAGAACGAGAAGCCTGGCAAGACGGGTTTCGCGCACCTCTTCGAGCACATGATGTTCGAGGGCTCCCGCAACGTGAAAGGCGAGTATATCTCGCTCATGGAGCGGGCTGGCGCCAATATCTCGCAAGGCGGTATCAACGGCACAACGAATTTCGACCGTACCAACTACTTCGAGACCGTCCCCTCGGGCTCGCTCGAGCTCGTTCTCTGGGCGGAGTCCGACCGCATGGGGTACTTGCTCGACGCGGTGACTCAGGAAAATCTCGACAACCAGCGCGACGTTGTCAAAAACGAGCGCCGCCAGAGCATGGACAACGTCCCCTACGGGACCGCGGTCGAGGTCTTGTTCCAGAACCTGTTCCCCGAGGGCCATCCCTATTCGTGGCACATCATCGGGAGTATGGAGGACCTCGAGCTCGCGTCGCTCGAAGACATCCACGCCTTCTTCCGTCGTTTTTATGCACCGAACAATTGCGTATTGACGGTGGCGGGAGATTTCGAGCCAGCGGATGCAAAAGCGCTCGTCGAGAAATATTTCGCGTCACTGAAGCCGGCCCCCCCGCTCACGAAGCCCGAACGCCACGAGATCACCCTTCCGGCGAATCGCAGGATCACGGTTTACGATCGTGTGCCGCAGGATCGTGTCTACTTGGCGTGGCCCGGCGTTGCGTACTTCAGTCGCGACGACGCGGCGCTCGATCTCGTGTCGACGCTTCTTGCCGACGGAAAGAACTCGAGGCTGTACAAACGCCTCGTCTACGACGAGCAGGTTGCTTCCGATGTGAGCGCGTTCAACTACAGTCTCGAGGTCGCAGGCCTCGTCGGCATAGTCGCCACGGCGCGTCCTGGCGAGACGCTCGCCCGTCTCGAAGCGCTCATCGACGAAGAGATCCGACTCGTGGCCAAAGAGGGTCCCACGGACGAAGAGCTCGAGCGTATCAAGGCGGGCCAGGAATACGGGTTCCTCTCGGGGCTCGAGAGGATTGGCGGCTTCGGCGGCAAGGCGGATCGGCTCGCCATGTACCAGACGTTTCTCGGCGCTCCGGACCACATCGAGGAAGACTACGCACGCTACCAAACCCTCACCGCAAAGGATCTTCGCAAGGCGGCGAAGCGATACCTGATGCAACCTCGGCTCACAGTCAGCTTCTTGCCGGAGACGGCGGTGAGCGAGGAGCGCGACGAGCCGGACCGCTCGACGACCCCCGTCGTGAAGCCGACGCACGTTTTCCACGCGCCTCCGGTTGCGACCACGACACTCGGGAATGGGTTGAAGCTCCACGTCGTCGAGCGCCGAGAAATTCCGAAAGTGGCGACCGCTCTGATGATCCATGTGGGTGCGACCGCGGAGTCGTTCGCGCGCAGCGGTCTCTCCTCCATGACCGCGGAAATGTTGGAAGAGGGAACGACGACGCGCACGTCGCTCCAGATCGAAGCCGAGCTCGATCGACTCGGCAGCCACCTTGCGACCGGCGGGAGCCGAGAGTGGAGTGCAGTATCGCTCGACTCCCTCAAACGGCATCTTCCGGAGTCGCTCGAGTTGATGGCCGACGTGCTGCTCCATCCGAGTTTTCCGGGCGAAGAGCTAGAACGCCTTCGCAAACAGCGTCTCGACGGTCTACTGCAGGAAAAGGCGAGCCCGGGAGCGATCGCGGGGAAGTCTCTACGTAAACGACTGTTCGGTGCCGAGCACCCTTACGGTTGGCCCGTTGCCGGAAGTGAGAACTCGGTCAGTGCCGTACAGCGCACCGAGCTCGAGCAGTTCTATTTGACGCACTACGCGCCGAGCAACGCTGTGCTCATCATGGTGGGGGACATCGACCTCAAAGAGGCAGAATCGCTTGCTGAGGGATCGCTGGGTCACTGGGACGTCGAGGCTTTTGGAGAAGCCAAGAACGCTCCCGTGTCGCCGCCGTCACGCGTGACCTATTTCGTCGACCGCCCCGGTTCACCGCAATCGGAGGTGCGTCTCGCGAAGCTTGGGCCACCGAGAAACACTGAAGATTACACCGTGCTCGAGGTCCTCAACAATATTCTGGGTGGCGGTTTCTCTGGCCGGCTCAATATGAATCTTCGTGAGGACAAGGGCTACACCTACGGCGCGTTCTCGTCGATGCGCTTTGGAACCGTTCAAAGCATTCTTGTGGGTTCGGCGCCGGTCGAAAGCTCGGTCACGAAGGAAGCTATCGCGGAGCTCCTCGACGAGTTCGATGCACTGTCGACGTGGCGTCGACCCGTCACCGACGACGAGCTCGCACACGCGCAGGAAAGCCTCGTGCGCGGTTTTGCCCAGCGATTCGAGACGATGTCGCAAGTGGCTGGAGAAATCGCTGAGCTCGAAGGGTACGGCCTATCGCTCGACGAGCTCAGTCGCTACACACAGCAGGTCGAGTCGGTCACCCAAGAGCAGCTTGAAGCCGCGGCCGCTAAATACTTTGGCACCAACGAAGCGATCCTGCTCGTTGTGGGTGACGGGCAGAAGATCGAGGAAGGTTTGAGCTCGTTGGAGTTCGGTGAACTGAAACACTTGGACGTGGAAGGCGAGCTGTTGGACTGAACTCTAGCGACACTCCGGAAGAGCGCAGGCGCTGAAGTGGGAGGTAGCCGACCCAAGGTCGGCTACCTCGCTAGGAATTAGAGAGGTCGGTTCGGGTTCGCGATCGCCCGCCACATGTGGGACGACGGGCTGTCATCGTTACCTAAACCTTCTTTCGGCTGCTTGAAGTTGCGTCCGACAATGTCGACGAAGGGATCGATCGACACTTTCGCTTCACGATCGAACGCGTACTCGTCGTTCATCGTGATCAGACGGGCTTCCATGTACCATTTGTGATCGCGTGCTTGCTTGTAGGCCCGTTGAATATGCGGGTCGGGCTCGTAGTCCTCTCCGAAGATACGGTTGTAGAAGTCGGGATATTCGTAGCCGACCTCGGAATCGGGGAAAAATCGCAGCGCTTGGTGGTAGCGAATGCCCCAGCTCACGCGCTCGTCGACGTACGGCTCGATCAGTTGCGCACCCCACCACCCGTGGTCCGGTTTCACCAGATTCAATACGATGTCATGCATCAGACACGCGAGAACGGTGCGCTCCGGCTGACCCGTGGTGAGTGCTCGCTTTGCGCTTTGCAGCACGTGCCTGGCTGGCGCGAAGCGGAGCTCGTAGAAATCGACGAGCGTCGGTTTGGCCGGCATGGGTTTCAGATTCTTGTTCTCGGCAAACAATCGACCCGTGCCTCGTGGAACCGTGCGCTCTGGATCGTAGAAATCCAACTGGTCGGCTATTTTGTCGCCATCAGCCCCTTTGTCCGAATTGAGCCGCTCGATCATGTAGTGTTCGACCGCCTCCGCACGCGCCTCGTGACTCATGGCCCCGACTGCGGCGGCGGTCCCGAGCGACCCCAGAAACGCCCTTCGATCAACCTTAATCACTTGATATTCTCCTAGCCGCTGTTCTTTCAAAATTATAGCCTTTCGCCCAGTTTTCGACTAGGGCAGTGCCCCTCCTCGTCCAGCCGCGCTCTCAGAACGAAAGCCAGAGACCTGCGCCCTTCTTGTCTTTCGTGATGATGGGGAAGAACCCGACCCAGGGCTGGTTGGACGTTTCGAACACCACGTTCCATTGAGTCCCTTCGCTCTTCCAGTTCGCGCCGGCGGGCTAGCGTGTCCGGCGGATGAACTGCACGTACATCGCCGGCACGAGGCCCAGCAGAACAATTCCCTCCAAGACGAGGAACAACGGATCCTCGCTGCGGACGTAGAGGACGGCCATCGTGGCGACTATGAATACCCGAGCGCCAATCGTCGTTCCGTAGTAGCTGTAGTCACGGCGGCGTACGAAAGTGGCCACGATTGAAGACAGGACCAACATGAACATCCCGACTACCCGAGGCATCACATCGCCGTAGTCGCCGTTGGCGAGAAGAACGCTCAACGCAACTCTTGGCGCAAGCAGCAGTCCTATCCCACCCGTCGCAAGATAGGTTGCCAGATAGATCCATGTCACGCGCTTCATCTACCCTACGACGCTTCCTCAGATAGAGCCATACGTTAACCGGCACGATGACCTGGTTGAAAAAATCGGTTGCTATTTCGCCGGAACGAGTCCACGTGTCGTGTATTCGTAGCGAATGTAGTCTGGAACGTCGCCAGCGCCACGGTACTGCCGCGACTTTCCCAGGTAGATTCTCTTGTTTTCGATTTTCGGTTGACCGAATGAATCATACGACCAGGTACGAATTCCGTCGGAGTGAAAGTCGAGCACCTGCAGTTTGTAGTAGGGTCCAGTGCCCACGTTGCGTGATATGACGACATATTCTTCTTCGATGTCATCGTCCAGTTGCTCAAAACGCCGGACGAACTTGGATGGCTCCCGAAGACTGCCCCACACTTTGAGCTGGATCACCTGTGCGTTTTCGTCGCTCCCAAAACTTGCGGTGAGCCAATGTCCCTCGAGTGAGACGCGGATGTCGTGATCCGGTCGCGAATCGATATCCGCGGTTTGTGCGACAACGACCGCGGGCAGTAAAGCAAGCGTGGTGATGCGGGCAGCAAGGCTTAGCATTTTCATGTTAGGTTGATGGATCTCGGCTGTCGAACCACGTCTCCGGGTCGGCGCTAGGATGCGACCCAGCTTACCAGGTCTCACATCACCTCGTGGCGCGTGAATGCACGAGCGCAACTCCGTCTTGTAGCTGGTCTGAGGGGTAGAGCACTGTCTCCTCCCCCTCGCTGACTCCCGCGAGAACCTCACTTTCGCGGACGTTCCGGTGACCGACCTCGACAGGTCGCAGCCGCGCGCGTTCGTTGTCGACGACGAAGACCGCCCAGCCGTCGCCTACCCGAAACAGCGCGCTCGTGGGGACCTTCACGACGTCCTCTCCCTCCCAAACGACAATGCGCGCTTCGACGCGGTACCGGTCGCCGAGTCGTTCAGGTGGGTTCAGGACATCCCCGATCACGTTCACGCGTTGCTCCTCGACGCCGAGTGCCGAGACTTTGGTAAATGCCGATGGCTCGACCATCCGTACGCGGGCGACGAGTGTGGACTCGCCTCCCCAGTCCTCGATTAGCATCATGGCTCCAGGTTTGACGCGAACCGCATCCTGGGACAGTACGTCCACGACAACTTCGAGAGCCGAGGTGTCGCCGATCTCTACGAGCGGCGTTCCGGCCGCAACGACTTGTTCGCTCCTGGTGATGATGCGAAACACCCGGCCCGCGACCGGTGAACGTACCAGCCGGAGCGTCGTGCCGGTTTGTGCGGCGTCGCCGTCCGAGCCTCGCGGGCCTCCCTCCAAGAGGGCGGCGCGGGCGGCTTCGACTTCGTAGCGGGCGACTTGCGCTGCGAACTCAGCGGCCTCCATTTCCCGCAACGCGGTCGTCTCTGCGAGGCGGTCTTCATCTTGTTTCCGCGTGGCCTCGAGCCCTTCCGCCACCAGGGAGTCGGTGCGCTCCCGGGTGCGCGTGGCCTGCTCGAGCGTGGCCTGGGCCTTGCGCAATCGAGCATCCGCGGCCATCTTCGCGGCCTCGGCAGCGGCGAGCTGCGCCTCCGCCTGAGTTCGCGCTCTTTCGTCGAGCGGGACAGCGTGGAGACGTGCCACCACCGTGTTCGGCTCGACACGATCGCCTTCATGAAGCTCGATACGCTCTAGACTCCCCACTACTGGCGCCGCCACGACGAAATGATCGTGTACCCGCGTTCTCCCTTCTTCGTCAACGGTAACCCGCAGGACGCCACGGTCAACGAAAGCGGTCTCGACTTCCACGGGGTCCGGTCGGAGCAACACGTACAGCGCTAGGGCGCCAATAGCCACCGCCGAGGAGATCCGGACGATCTTCTTTATGGAAAGCTTCATGGAGACCTCACTCCCTCGTCTTCAAGACCGCGACCAGATCGAGGGTGCGGATACGTTGCCGGACGATGAATCCCGACAGGAGCGCCGCCAGCGTGATGACAATGAACGCGAAAGCGTAGGTCTTGGGGGTGACGACCAGCGGCAACCGGAACAGCTCGGTGTTGTAGAAAAGGGTGAGCAAAGCGGAAACGCCGTAGCCAATGACACAACCGATGGGAACCGCTGCGAAAAGAATCGATGCCTGTTCTCCGAGCAGCATCCACGTCACTTCTCGCCGGGTGAAGCCGAGAACACGGAGACTCGCGAGCTCACGCCCCCGCTCCGAGAGTGCGATCCGTGCGCCATTGTAGACGACGCCTAAGGCGATAACGGTTGCAAACAGAATGAGCACCGTCGTGAACCTTCCTAGAGTCCTTCCGATGGTCTCATCGAAGCTCTTAAGGGTCGCCTCTCGGAGTGAGACCCCGCTCACCGTCGGCATCGTCTTGAGGAGCCGGTACAGCCGAGCGGAGCTCAGCGGATCGACCGCGAGGAACGCTCCGGAAATACTTCCGGCCTCGCGCAGGAAGCGATTGAGCCCCCGTCGTTCCATGTAGGCGGCTTCACCTAGAAGCTCATCGACCAAAGCTGTTACCGGAACGACTCGGACTGGCCGTTCGCCCTCGAGTACTTCCACGAGAAGTGGATCTCCCACGCTGACGCCCAATGTTGCCGCAAGGTGGCTCGTAAGCGCGACGCCTTCCACCGGCAACGGCACGTGATGCAGGTCGCGATCGATGAGGCGGCGCAGCTCGCCGCCGTGCTCGAGCCCCAGAAGCGTCGAGCGGCGCTCACGGTGCTCGAACACGAGGCGGACCGGGACTGCGCGAAAGACCTCGGAGCGCGTGACCCCTCGAAGATTCGCGAGCTCGAACCGGGCCCGCTCGGGCCGGGGTCGGTTGAAGACGATCGAGACTTGTTCGCGTTGCACGACACGGAAATGAAGATCGACGAGAGCTTCGACCGCATCGAGAAAGTATCTGCCGACCACGAGGATCATGACCGCAAGCGCGATCGACGCAATGGAGAGAACCGCTCGTCCCGGTCTCCGTTCGAAGTTCCTGAGGATGATGCGGCTGGGCACGGAAAAATAGCGCTCGAGGCCGAGTCGCTCCCAGAGACCTGCCCGGAAGCGCGCGGGCGGCTCGGGTCGCATAGCTTCCGCCGGCGGGAGCTGGACCGCTTTCCACACGGCTCCGATGGCACCCACGATAGCCGCGCCTCCAGCAACGATGAGGGCAAGAGCGGCCTGCCGCTCGGCCGACACGTACGCGTAGACGGGAAAGCGGAAAAACTCGGCGTACATCGCACTGATCCCGCGACCGAGGAACACCCCGAGCGCGACGCCCATGGCGCCTCCTAGTGCCACCATCACGAGAACGAGCTTCAGGTAGTGGAACCCGACGGCCCCATCGCCATAGCCGAAGGCCTTCAAGACCGCGATCTGATCGCGTTCGGTGCTGATGAGCCGAGTGAGCACGACGTGCAGCAGGAAGGCGGCGACGCCGAGAAAGATCGCCGGGAGGACGCGTCCCTGTGCCGTTAACTCGGTGAGCTCATTGGAGATGAACCGATTCGAGAGCTGGTCCTTCCGGCCGTAGGCGCCGAGACCTCCGTACCGCTCGAACAGCGTATCCAGGGTATCGACCACCGTTTCCAAGCGCGCATCGCGCCGGAGCGTGAGGCTCAGGTCATTGAAGGCGCCATCCATGTCGAACGCCGGAGCGAGGAGCTCGCGGCTGGCCCACAAAATCCCGAATCGTCGTTTGTCGGGAAAGATCGAAGCGCCTCCTCGAATCTCGTAGATGTACTCGGGTGACAGAGCAATGCCGACGATGGTGAGCTCCTCCCAGCGACCGTTGATGATCGCACCTAAGGTGTCGCCGAGTTGAAGCCGGTTCGCTTCGGAAAACGACTCACTGATCAGCACTTCGTTCCGCTCTCCAGGCTCTAAGTGGCGTCCTTTGCGAAGATGCACGCGATTCAGCCGCGGCTGCGATCGCTCGGGAAGCGACACCAGTCTTCCGGTCGCCGGCTCGGCGAGACCGGGTACATCGATGGCCACGTCCATGACGATACGTGTCTCGGCAATATCGACACCCGGAATCTTCACGACCTTCCGGACCATCGATTCGGGAGCTCGCTTGAGGCCCAGGAACACGTCCGCGAAATCAAACTCCCGGTAGTACTTCTGCTGCGAGGAGAGCATCGATTCATAACCGGTTCGCGCCGCGACGAACGTCGCGACACCACACGCAACAACGAGACTCACAGCAATCACTTGGCCCTTCATCTTCAGAAGATCCCTCGTGAGCTTCCGGTTGAGTGCGGTCATCACGACGTCACCATTCGATCTCTTCCGGCGTTACCTTGCGCTCGTTCCGGTGCTCGCTTGCGATGCGGCCGCTGTGCATGCGGATGACCCGATCGGCCATCCCTGCAATCGCGGCATTGTGCGTGATCACTGCTGTGGTGGCGCCGAGCTCCTCGTTCGCGCGCGCCAGCGCTCGAAGAACGACTTTGCCGGTCTCGACATCGAGCGCTCCCGTAGGCTCATCGCACAGCAGCACGTCCGGTGTTTTGGCGATCGCACGCGCGATCGCGACTCGCTGTTGCTCCCCGCCCGACAACTGCGACGGGAAGTGGTCCATGCGGTGCTCCAAACCGACGAGCGCCAGAGCCTCCGATGGATCCATGGGGCGCTCGGCTATCTCCGTCACCAGGGATACGTTTTCGCGCGCGGTCAGACTCGGGATCAAGTTGTAAAACTGAAAGATGAAACCGACGTGCTCGCGCCGGAACAGCGTGAGCCCCCTTGTGTCCGCGTCGCTGAGGTCGTGATCGAAGAACGATACCGACCCGCTCGTAGGGACGTCCAGACCTCCGAGAATGTTCAGGAGCGTCGACTTACCACTGCCAGACGGACCGAGGAGTACGAAAAACTCACCGCGGTAGAGCTCGAGATCGACGGAGTCTAGAGCACGCACGTCCACGTCGCCCATGCGATAGACCTTGCTCAATCCGCGAGCCCGCAGCACGGGTTCTGCTTTCGCTTCGGTCATCGCCGCTTTCGTCATGAAGGTCCTCGTGCCGAACCGTGTTTTTCCGATCCCGTCGCGTGCTTTCAGTGATAGCAATTGGCGTGCCGACGGCGCCTCGAACGCATCGGGTAGTTTATCGTGACTCTGGACGCTCGATTCGCGAGTCCTGAGCGTCGACGTTTGACGGGGGGTGCGTCACGAGCCGCAAAGGGCGTGCTAACCCCCAAAGGTTGGGCGAAAGCCCTCATCAGCGTAGCGAGCGGCATCGTCTACGAAGCGCTTCTACAATCCGCCGACGCGTTTTTCGGCGGCGCACTCTCTGCTCGCTTCGGGCCGGATCTTGCAACGCGGCACGTGGCGAACTATTCTCGCAGTGTCAACACCATGGATCTCATCCTCAAAGCGGGCCCGTTCCTGTGGCCCATCGTCATTGCTTCCGTCGTCGGATTGGCGATATTTCTGGAGCGCGCGCAGGCGTTTCTCCGCTACCGCTCGGGCCACGGAGAGCTCGTCGAAAACATTGTCGAGCTGGCGCGCGAGGGGCGGCTCGCCGATGCTGACGACGCGTGCAAACGCACCGGCGGTCCCGTGGCGGCGGTGCTCGGCACGCTCGTGCGTACCCTGGATCGACCGAAAGACGAGCGCGAGCAGATCGTCACCGTCTCAGGCAACCGCGAGATTCGCCGTATGGAGCGGGGGCTGCGAGGCATCGCCGTCATCGCGCGCATCGCGCCTCTTCTCGGTCTTCTCGGAACGGTCGTCGGTCTCGTCGAAGCCTTTCTGGCGGTTTCTACGATGCAGGGACCACCCGATCCGTCCGTGCTCGCGAGCGGAATCTGGCAAGCGCTGTTGACGACCGTGGCCGGGCTTCTCGTCGCCATCCCCGCCATCCTTTCCCACGAATGGCTACAAAGCCGTGTCGACGACGTGGCCTTTCAGATGCAAGAGGCGGTGACCGAAGTCCAGGCTGTCGTCGGTGCCAGCCCGAATCCGAGTGCGAGTCATGATCGAGTTCCAGCGAAATCGACGGCAAGCCACTGAGATCGAGCTGACGCCGCTCATCGACGTCGTGTTCCAACTACTCGTGTTCTTCTTGCTCACCTCCGCGTTTATCAATCCCGGGATCACCGTCAATCTGCCGGATGCGGAAACGGGCGCGACCGCTGACGACGCCACGCTGAGTATCTCGATCGACGACGCGGGAGACATCTTTATCGGTCAATCGCCGGTCTCGTTCGAACAGCTCGAGAGCCGACTCTCCGAGCAAGCCAGTGTCGACCCGGAGATCACTGTTGCGATTTGGGGCGATATCGACGTGCGCTACGGCTTGTTCATGCGCATCATGGATCTCTGCCGTGCGTCGGGGTTGACCAAGATCGTCCTCATGGTGCGGCAGGAATCGCAAACGCCCTAAAACAGTCGGAACTCCAACACGACCTCGGCGATGACGGCAACGGGTTGGCCCTGGAGGCGTCCGGGGCGAAAGCGCCACTGCCTCACTGCAGCGATCGCGTTCCGATCGAGCCCGGGATCCAGACTATCGACGACACGCATCTGACCGACACGCCCATCTTGAAGGATCACGACTTCGAGGATGACGTCGCCCTGGATCTTCCGTCGAAGCGCATCTTCTGTGTAATCCGGGTCGACGCTTTGGATCACCGACGGCGGATCGACGCCACTGCCTAGCCGGTGCACGCCGCCACCGAACCCGCCGCCTTCGCCTTCACCCACGCCGGAACCGGTGCCCGGACCCCGTCCCGTGCCCGTGCCGGTTCCGGCCCCGCCGCCTGTTCCCGGCCCGGCAGACTCGGCGCCGGCCGCACCTGCTTCGAGCACCCCCTTCTGATTCCCAGCGTCGGGCGCTGCCGGAACGAACGGTGCGTCGACTTGCGACGCGCCCACCTCGGGCTCGGACTCGGCATTGTCAGCCGGAACCACCATTTCGGGCTCAAAGACGAGTGGCTCCTTGGGAGCCGGATCCATCGCTTGCGCCGCGACATCGTCACCTTCGACCCTCAAAGTCGACGCCGGTGTCGGCGATTCTTCGCCACCGCCCCCGCCACCCGCTCCGGGCCCCGCCTCGATGCGGAACACCAGCGTTGTCGGTACGACGAGCTCCGAGCTCTCGGGTGATTGGGGAAACCGAGAAAAGCCAACGAGAGCACCCAGGATCACCACGAGGTGCGCTCCGAGCGCGACGAGAACCGGCCAGCGGTAGTGGTGGACCTCGCGACGGTGTACCGCAAACGGCTCACCGCGAAGGATGCTGATGGCCTGGGGAGACCGAGTTTCTCCGTCTTGCATCGGCGCTCAATGCCTCTCTCCATGATAGCGACATCGACGAGTGTCTCGTCTCAGAAGTTCTGTGCATAAAGCTCGAGGTCATTTTGTGCGCTGGCGAGACGTGAATTCGATGGCATATCTGGATATTTCGAGGATTCA
>CAMYKY010000010.1:0-16839 GCA_947259165.1 uncultured Acidobacteriota bacterium
CTGCTCGGCACGCTTCACCGTGAACACTTTTTCGAGTCGAACCATCGCGTCTCGCAAGCGCCGGTAGCGACGCGCTTTGCCGGCCTGGCGCTTGAGCGAGTTAATTTGCCGAGTAATCTCGTACACGATGTCGTTGACGCGCATCAGATTCTGTTGCGCCGCGGTCAACTTGAGCTCCGCCGATCGACGCCGAGACTTGTACTTGGTGATCCCGGCGGCTTCCTCGATGATGATGCGGCGGTCGGTAGGCTTGCTCGAAAGAATCAGCCCGATCTTGCCCTGCTCGATGATAGCGTAGGCCTTCGAGCCCACGCCCGTCCCCATGAAGAGCTCCTGCACATCACGAAGCCGGCTGAGCACGCCGTCCAGCAAGTATTCGCTCTCGCCCGAGCGGCTCAGCCGGCGAGTCACCAGGCATTCGCCCTTGCGGGCCTTCGATGTGTCCCCGTTTTCGGAGCGTCCCGGCACGACGACGTTCGAGACGCGAAGATTGACCTCCGCTAGGGACATCGGCGGCCGAGAGTCGCTGCCATTGAAGATGAGATCCTCCATCTTCTGACCACGCAACGACTTAGCACTCTGCTCCCCGAGTACCCATCCGATCGCGTCGGCGATGTTGCTCTTGCCGCAGCCATTCGGACCCACGACGGCGGTCACGCCCTCGTGAAACGTGAGCTCGGCCTTCTCGCCGAAGCTCTTGAACCCACTGATGTCGACCCGCTCGAGTTTCATTTTTCGACCCCGGAAACCGCGAGTCTAGCACAGGGCTCCGAGGTGAGCCACCCAAAACCCACCAGATGTAGTAGACCGGTAACGAGTTACCGCAAAATAGCATGGTCTTTCAGTTCACGGGCATTTGCCGCGCGAAGCAACCCCGAAACGCCGGATCCGAGATGGATAAACGTAAATCCCCCGTTTCTGACTTCGTGAGATCCTTCGTGCCCTCGTGTCAAGAAACCCTTGATGTTTCTCCGTGGGCCACTGCGTGAGCCCCTTGCTTCCGCGGTGAGAACAGATTCGTCCAAATCGAGCTCGGTATGCTAAGTTGCACTCAGTCCTAACCATGATGCGGATCCTCGACCGCTACGTCTTTCGCGAAGTCATCCCGAGCTTTCTTCTTGGGATCTTCGTCTTCACGTTCGTCATTCTGCTGAACGAGATCCTGCGCTTCGCGCAGCGTCTCGTCAGTCAGTCGGCGTCGTTTTCCGATACCGTCGGCATCCTCCTCAACTTGCTGCCAAGCGTCTTGTGCTTGACGATACCGATGGGGTTTCTTCTCGGCGTGCTCATCGCGCTCGGACGCCTCGCTGCTGACAGCGAGATCATCGCGATGCGGGCCAGCGGCGTGAGTTTGTATCGCCTGCTGACGCCCATTCTGTTCGCATCGGCCCTCGCTTGGGGAGCGACCTCCTACCTCATCATCGAGGTTCTTCCGGACTCGAACCAGCGCGTGCGCCAGCTCTTCTTCAAGGTGTTGACGTCGCACGCGGGCACCGAAGTCCGACCTCGGGTGTTCTACGACCGCCTCTTTCCCAACCTGATGTTCCTCGTTCTCGACACCCCGACCGACGTCGGGTACTGGGAAAACGTAATCCTTGCAGACTTATCCGAACCCCAGTCTCCTCGATTGACGTTCGCCGACCAGGGACAGCTCCTGATTGATCCGGACGAGCGAACGGTGACGTTCTACTTGAAGGACGCGGAGCTCCATCAAGTTTCGCACCGTCGACCTGCGGCTTATCAGCGTCAGCAGTCGAAAGAGATATTCCTGCCGCTGC
This sequence comes from uncultured Acidobacteriota bacterium, assembly GCA_947259165.1. Taxonomy (GTDB): domain Bacteria; phylum Acidobacteriota; class Vicinamibacteria; order Marinacidobacterales; family SMYC01; genus CAMYKY01. The sequence continues at coordinate 1,779 of CAMYKY010000010.1, forward strand.
CGACGGAGACGTTTTTCCCACCCGAAGACCTCAACGTCCCCCGCGGAGCGCGGGAGCTCAGCCTCGCACAATTGTATGAGTCCTACGTTGAGACCGAGCTTCCAGTCTATTTGACCGAAATCCACAAGAAGTTCTCCATTCCATTCGCGTGCATTGTCTTTGGTGTCCTCGGGCTCGCTCTCGGGGTACGCAACCGCCGCGACGGTCGCTCCTGGGGCTTCATAGTGAGCCTCATCGTCATCTTCATCTACTACGTTCTCATCGACATCGGCGAGAACATGGCCATCAGCGGCCGGGCGTCACCGTTTTTAGGCATGTGGGCGCCGAACATCATTCTCGGCACCGGTGCGGTCGCACTCCTCGTTCGCGCCGCGCGCGAATCGCAAGGAGGCTTCCCCGGGATCGATACCTTGTGGCCGACGCTCGGAGCAAAGCTCCGATCGTGGCGCAAAACCGGCACGCGGCCACCGGGGCGGACCGTCATCGTTGTGCGCGTCCCGCGCGTGAACATTCGCTTTCCCAACACTCTCGACCGCTACGTAGGGCGCGAGTTCACCCGCTTTTTCGTTCTCATCCTGTTGGCTCTCGTGAACGTGTACGTGCTCGGGCTGCTCATCGACGTCATCGCCGACGCATTCGAGAACAATATTCAAGGCAAAGTCGTCTTCCAGTATCTCGCGTTCGCACAACCCCAGATTCTGTTCCACATGCTACCCCTGTCGACACTCATGGCAACGCTCGTTTGTTTCGCGATCCTGACCAAGACGAGTGAACTGACAGCCGCGAAGGCAGGAGGGATCAGCCTCTACCGGCTCGCAGTCCCAGTCGTCCTCATGGGTGTCTTCGTCAGTGCGGGTTGTTTCGCGCTACAAGAATACCTGCTTCCGTTTGCAAACCGACGAGCCGCGGAGCTGCGCGACGAGATCAAGAATAGCCCCGTGCAGACGTACAACGTCATGAACCGGAAGTGGATGATGGGAGAGAACCGGGAGCTGTATAACTACGCTTACTACGACCCTCTGTCCAAGAAATTCAGCGGCCTCGCGGTCTACAAATATGGGACCGACCCGTTCGAAATCACCGAGCGCCTCTATGCCGAAGAAGCGACGTGGGAGTCCAGCGTCGGCGCGTGGGTGTTCGCGAAGGGCTGGAAGCGAAATTTCGACGAAGGGCGTCAAATCGAGCGGTTCAAAACGCTCAATGTCTACGATATGGAGCCCCCGTCCTACTTCGTGAAAGAACAGAAGCGCTCGGATCAAATGACCTACCTGGAGCTCACCAGCTACGTTGAAGACCTGCGACGGGCTGGCTACGACGTCGTGCCGCTCGAGGTCGCACGACAAGCGAAGTTCTCCTTCCCTCTCGCCGCAATGGTCACCGTGCTCATCGGCGTACCGTTTTCGTTCTCGCCCGGGAAAAAGGGCGCCATCTACGGGCTCGGCATCGCCATCGCCCTCGGCCTCGCCTATTACGTCACGACGCGCGTCTTCGCCTTCATGGGCGAGACCGCGATGCTACCGCCGATGCTGTCTGCGTGGGCCCCCAACGTCCTGTTCAGCATCGCCGCACTCTACGGTCTGTTCAACGTGCGAACCTGATCTCACCACGGAGACACAGAGGGTTTCAAGGAGATCAAGACGAGTTCGGGCGGCGGGCCTACCGGGCTCAAAGCCTGGGACACGAAATACGAACGCGCACGAAGGGACCGGAAAAAACTCCCTGAACCCTCCGTGCGTTGCGCTTCTGGACTCCGTAATGATCTTTTGAGACTCCGAAGCTAAGAAACAGCTTTGCGTAGCTCCGCGGCCTTGTCGGTTTTCTCCCAGGTGAAATCGGGCTCGGTTCGTCCGAAGTGTCCATACGCAGCTGTTTGCTTGAAGATCGGGCGCCTCAAATCGAGGTGCGCGATGATGTCCTTGGGCGTCAGCGGAAAGTGCTCGCGAATGAGCGCGGCGATTTTGGCCTCTTCGATTTCACCGGTGCCGAAGGTGTCGACCATGATCGAGACAGGCTCGGCAACGCCAATGGCGTAGGCGAGCTGAACCTCCGCGCGTTTTGCCAACCCTGAGGCAACCACGTTCTTGGCTATGTAGCGGGCCATGTAAGACGCGGAGCGGTCTACTTTGGTCGGGTCTTTGCCGGAGAACGCCCCGCCGCCATGACTTCCCACTCCACCGTAGGTATCCACGATGATCTTGCGACCGGTCAGCCCGCAATCGCCTTGGGGCCCACCGACGACGAATCGACCCGTTGGGTTGATGTAGTACTTCGTCTCATCGTCCAGCAACTCGGCAGGGATCACCTGCTTGATGACCTGCTCTTTGATCTCGTCTCGCAGCGTGTCCATCTTGACGAGATTGCTGTGCTGGGACGAGATGACCACGGCCTCGACCCGGGCGGGGCGGGCACCGTCGTACTCAATGGTGACCTGACTCTTGCCGTCTGGTCTGAGATAGTCGAGCGCTTCGTTCTTGCGGACCTCGGAAAGCCGACGAACGAGCTTGTGAGCCAACATGATGGGCATCGGCATGAGCTCTTGGGTCTCGTCGCACGCATAGCCGAACATGAGCCCCTGGTCGCCCGCGCCTCCGGGATCGACGCCCATGGCGATGTCGGGTGACTGTTCGTTGATCGTCGACAAGACAGCACAGGTTTCGTGGTCGAAACCGAATTTTGCTCGGGTGTAGCCCACGTCACGGATGGTATTGCGCACGATCTGCGGCAAATCGGCATACGACTTGCTCGTAACTTCGCCGGCGATGATGGCGATGCCGGTGGTCACCATCGTCTCGCACGCCACTCGCGACATCGGATCTTCGCTGAGAAGGGCGTCCAAAATAGCATCCGAAATTTGATCGGCGATCTTGTCCGGATGTCCTTCCGTCACAGACTCCGATGTAAAAAGATGTTTACCGTCCCGGCTCATCCATTTCCTCCTGTAGAGATGGGAATTTCGTGCGACAAAAGCGCCATTCTAGACCTAATGGGACACAGCGCGCAATGTGGACTTGATTCGATGTCGTTGATGGGGTTCAATCCCGGAGTGCCCCTCAAAAAGGAGCCGGATCTGGCCGGCGGCAACCCGCGGCACTCGCGCGGGATGGGAACCCGCGTCCGCTCGCGCCGTCCCCCCGCGCGAAGAGAGGGAAGCGCAGCGCTTGCGCCGTTAGAGCTGGCCGCAGCCGCGTTGATATTCGCGATCGCGACCGTCGTCCTCAGCTACCCACTCGCTTTTAATCCCGCGTCGTTGTCTCGGCTGGACAACGGTGACGCCCGACTGAACGCTTGGGCTATGTCCTGGGTTGCGCACCAGCTCGTGCGCGATCCTTTCGATCTTTTCGACGCGAACACGTTCTATCCGCTGCCGCGCTCGCTGGCGTATTCGGAGCATCTGAGCGTCCAAGGACTTCTAGCCCTGCCGCTGCTCGCAGTGACTGACGATCTCGTCCTGACGAACAATCTCATCCTGCTGTTCGGGATGTTCGCATCCGCGCTGGGAATGTATCTGCTCGCTTTTTCGCTCACCCGAAGCCATTTGGCGGCCCTGCTCGCGGGGCTGTTCTTCTCGTTCGCCCCTTTTCGCTTCAACCGGCTCCCTCACATCCAGGTCCAGCTCTACGCTTTCATCCCGCTGTTACTGGCAGGTCTGCATCGCTACGTCGATACGCGGCGTCCCCGGTGGCTAGCACTCGTCGGCACCGCGTTCGTGTTGCAGGCTCTCTCCGGTACGTACCTCGGTGCGATCGCCTCGGTCGCGCTTGGTATCGCGCTCGTCTCCCTGATCCCGTTCGCGGGGTTTTCGCGGCGGGAGCTCGGACACGGAAGCTTGACCCTCGCCGCGATAATGCTCGTTCTCTTGCCTTTCACCCTGCCCTATTTGTGGGTGCATCGAGAGCTCGGCGTCGAATGGGACCTGAGCGGACTCGGCGGTCTCTCGGCCACACCGAAAGCGTATCTGGCCTCGTCGAGCCACTTGTATCGGACGATGAGTGAGGCAGTGACCACCGAAGCCGAACGGACGGACTACCTCTTTCCGGGTCTCACGCTCCTCGTGCTCGGCGGCGCCGGGCTGGTCCTGCTGGTGAGAGACCCCGCCCGTCGGCGTATCGGTATCTGCTACGCGACCATCCTCGTCGCCGGTGTGGTGTTGTCGCTCGGCCCAGCAACTCCGGTCTATCCGTTCTTGTACGAGCACGTCGTGTTCTTCCGGGGCTTGCGGGCCCTGACACGTTTCGGCCTACTCCCGCTTCTCAGCTTGTCGGTTCTCGCGTCGTTCGCGCTCGCGTGGCTGTTCGGAGGCGGCGGACGCCTGCGTCAACGCAAAGCTGCATGCGCGGTGATCGGGCTGTTTTTCATCGTCGAATCGACGTCGATGCCATATCAGCTCGAGCCGCATCGAGACGAGCCCCCCGAGGTCTATCCATGGCTCAAGGATCACGCGAAACCGGGCCCGATCGTCGAGCTCCCGTTCAAAGTCGTCGATACGCGGTACATGTTTTGGGCTCGCCACCACGGTTTTCGCCCGACTTTGAACGGCGATAGTGGGTTCATCCCGATGTCCCATCAGTGGATGAAGGTCGCACTTTCGCGCTTTCCCTCACCGGACTCGATAGCACTCCTGCGGCGGCTCTCGGTACGCTACGTCATTCTCCACTTGGGAGCGTTTCGAGCCAGCGCCTTACCTCGGCTATTGTCCGGCCTCGAGGACTCCCACGCCGCGCTGCTTCCCGTCCGAGACTTCGGGAACCAAACGGTGTACGAGGTTGTGCCCGGCCCGAACCCGGAAGGTGGCGCCGGGTTCGATACGCTGACTCCGCTTCCAATCTCGAGCCCGAGCACGGTCCTCGTCGATGGCAGCATCGACCAACCCGTGGGAGGGTCGGAGCCGGTTCTCGAGGTCGAATTCCAGCTCAGCAGGGTGTCCCGTATCGAGGGACTTCGTCTCCACTACGGTCCGGTACCGCGGACACCGGTCGCGAGCGCTGAACTTCTGGTCGATGGCGGTGAGGGCTCCCGAACGCGCAGTGCGACGCCGTCGGACTGGCCTGCCGTTGCCGAGCTCGTCGCGGGTCTTCTGGAAACGCCTTTGGACGGCACGCAGACGATCCGTTTGGACCCGGTCGAAACTCAATTCTTTCGCCTAAGGCTCCGAGGGATCGACGGTCGACCTCCCGACGTCACGGAAATCGAGGTTCTCGGCTCCTTGCTCGAGACGCCCTAGCCACCGGCCGCGTCAAGAAAAAGAATCAACGCAAAGACACAAGGAGGTCGGGCTCATTTCAATCGACTTGATTTCTTTGCGCCTTCGCGCCTTTGCGTTAGTTCTTATTTGACGGCGGACGACGGCTAGAGCTGGCGGCTGAAGACCGGGAAGCGATACGTCGGCTCGAAGCCCATCGAACGATACAACGCCATCGCTCGCTCGTTTCCGTGGCTCACCATCAGCGACAACGTATCGAGTCCGAGATCGGCGAGGCGAGAGAACGTGTGCGCCAGCAGGCGGTGCCCCACGCCCTGCCCCTGAAACATCGGGGCGACAGCCAGCTGGGCCAAATGTCCGTGTCGCCGCCCGATTTCGGTGACGATCGCGAACCCGGCAGGCAGGTCGGACGCGCTCTCGCGAGCGACACTAGACGCCTCGGTGAGCGAACGGCCGCAGCCGCTTTGACGAACGATGTTGTTGAGCAAAGCACGGCAACCGGCGCTCGTCCGGTAGAGCTCGTTCATCACCGCGTCGGCGCCGTCGCGGTGCGCATCCTGCATGAGCGCCGCCATCTCCGACAGATTCCATGCCGTCCACGGCAAGAGGACTACTTGGTTCGAGGCTGAGCGTTCGGGCCGCGGCCGAGAGAGCGACGCCCGCAAAGAATCCCGCCAGTGCGTGCGAAACCCATACTCCTCGAAGCAAGCCGCAAGCCAAGGTGCGTCGAAACAAATGAATTGGGTCTCAATTCGACGCACGTGCCTCCGGTCGAGATCGTCGAGCATCGCGCGCAGCATGGTGATTCCGAGCTGAGGGTCGCGAAACGATGGTGAGACAACAAAGCCCGAGATCACGCCGCGGTCACCTTCGACGACATAGTAGGCGTATGCGACTATCGCCCCACCATAACGAACCGCCTTGCCGGATAGTCCCCCACGATCGACGGCTCGCTCCAGTGCCGCGATCGCGCCGCCGACATCCCAGTCGAGCTTCTCGCGCCACATGCGCACCTCTCGATCCCAGAGACTCCGGAGCTCGTGAGGTCGCACCCGGCCCAAATCCACCACTTGCAGATTCGGCAGCGAACGCTCAGCAACAAAACTGGCCATCGATAGTATCTCGACGATAGTTTACCCCCATCGCGTGGCCTTTCGCGACCCGGCATTTCACCACGGAGTCATGGAGGCAAAAAAGGGGACAGGTCAGGACAGGTCCAATTTATTTCTCGTCGTCTCAATGAGATAAATTGGACCTGTCCCCTTTTTTTGCCTCCATGACTCCGTGATGAAATGAGCTCGTGGTACGATCTCGGACTTCATGCAAGCTGTGATCCTTGCGGCGGGGCGTTCGACTCGCACTTATCCGTTGACGAGCACGCGCCCCAAGCCGCTCCTGCCGATCTGGGACCGCCCTCTGCTCGAACACCAGCTCGCTCAGCTGGTGGGGATCGTCGACGAGGCCCTTCTTGTCGTCGGCTATCGCAAAGAGCAAATCGAGGCGTACTTCGGGGGCGAGCATCGGGGTATCCGTTTGCGCTACGTCGAACAACACAATCAGCGCGGCACCGCAGACGCGGTAGCCGCGGCACAGCCGTTTGTTCACGCGCGCGTTTTGGTGCTCAACGGCGACGATTTCTACCATCACGACGATCTGCAGGCGCTCGCGGAAGGGGGTCGGGGTCTGCTCGTCACGCAAGCGCCGGATCCTCACAATCGCGCCGTGGTTCGTATAAAGGGTGAGCTCATTACCGACATCGTCGAGAAACCCGCGCAGGCTCCTCCAAACTCTTGGTGCAGCGTAGGCGGCTATTGCTTCGAAGCCAGCGATCTCGCGCTGCTCGAAGATCTGCCGCTCAGCCCCCGCGGAGAGCTCGAACTACCCGATTTCATCCTGCGCCTCGTCGAGACGACCGCCGTTCGACCCCAGCCCATCGGACAATGGTGGCTCCCGCTGACGTACGCGTGGGACGTCTTGACCGCAATCCAGCACATCTGGGCGACATCCGAGCGCGCTTCCGACCTGGGTCTCGATCCGACAAACACGGCAGCCCTCGACTCGATAGACGTCGACGGCCCCGTCTGGATCGGAAACAACGTCAGCATTGCCGAGGGTGTTCGGCTCGTCGGCCCCACGACGGTCGCAGCCGGCACCACGATCGAAACAGGCGCGACCCTCGAGCGCACGGCCGTGTTCGAAGGCGCCCAAATCGGCAGGGATGCCCGCGTCCTGGATTCCGTATTGGGAGGCCGCGTCCGCATCGGCTCCGGCGCAACTCTCGAAAGCCGTCCTGGAAGCGAGCTCGCGATCGACGTCAAGGGTAAAACTGTCACACCCGAGCTAGCCCGCTTGGGCACCATTGCCGGCGACGGTGCTGTCGTCGACGAAAACGCCACGATTGCAGCTGGAACGCTAATTCCGTCTGCCGGCTGAGAGCCTCGAGCAAAACATTTTCACCACCGAGGCGCTCAGGTCACGGAGATCGAACACTGTGAGCCTTCGTGTCGGTCTCCGTGACTTCATGTCGTCTCTCTCCGCGGCTCCGTGGTGAATCTTCTTCTCAGCGCCGCCAACCAGGTGGCACACCCTCCCGCCGGGCTTGTTCTTCGAGCGCTTTCACAGCGTTTTCGGCATCGATCAATTCTTGGGACGCTTGGGCGACGAGACGGCGCAGGTCGTCTAGGGTCTCGACGATAACGTTTCCGTTGTCGTCGACCAGCTTCATCCCTTCGACGTGGTGAACACCGTCGAGAATCGCCTTCTGCTCGCGAGCGAGTGCGACGCGCTCCCTTGCTTCGCGAAAGCGCGTGCGCCACTCCGTTTCCTGCAGCTGTCGATCGCGATTCTCCTCGTCGATAGCCTCGGACTCCTCCGGCGCGATGTCGACGTCGATCCGGTGGCCCAGCGGCGAAGTCGACGGAGAGGTGTCGTCGGGCGCCGAATCCTCGGACTCGTCGCTCGCGACAACCTCGTCTTCGTTTTCATCCCCATCGTCTCCGAAAATCTGGGTCTCTGAGTACTCACGCGCGACGACGCCTTGTTCTTTGTTCTTCTCGCGCCGCTGCCGCTCTTCGCGAGCCGCGGCACCGAGCGATTGCGCCGACGCAAAACCCGACATGACAAGGACACACAGCAACCACCACGTGACTCGAGCTCTCATGGATTTGACCCCCCGGAAACCGAGATGCTATGAAACTAGCCTAGCAACTGATTCCGAAGTTGAAAAGCGGGCGTTCACCACGCGGGCACGCAGCTCACGGAGAATACCGAATCTCTCCGTCCGATCTCCGTGAACTCCGTGCCTCCGTGGTGAAAAACGGCTATTGGTCGCGGGAGAGGGAGCGGAAGTACTCTTCCACCAGTTTGCGGTACTCGGACGGGACTTGGTCGGAACCCGCCAAGTAGAGCTCGCCTTCGCCGATCCCCTCGAGCTCGCGTCGCAGCCAGTATTCGAACTGTTTCAGCTCCGTCAGCACGTCCTCTTCCAGTTGTTCGAGCCCGAGTGGGTTGAGATAGATCTGCTTCTTCTCGAACTCTTCCATCCGCCGGATGATCTCGCCGAGGTCGGGAACGTCCAGATCCTGGCGTGCCAACTCCTGGCGCAGACCTTCAGCGTCAGAAACCCTCTCGCGGAACTCCCGGCGCATTTGCCGTAGCTCTTCGGTCGAGAAGGTGCCCGGCTGATAGGCACCTGGGCTACTGTCGGAACCCGGCCCGATGGAGGTCTGACCTCCCAGGCCACCCTGGCCGCCTTGCTGGCCCTGTTGACCCTGTTGACCCTGTTGACCCTGCTGACCCTGCTGACCCTGCTGACCCTGCTGACCCTGTTGACCCTGTTGACCCTGTTGACCCTGTTGACCCTGTTGACCCTGTTGACCCTGTTGACCCTGTTGACCCTGTTGACCCTGTTGACCCTGTCTGATCTTCCGGGCCCTGTTGCGCACCGGCGCGCAAACCTCGTGCCTCGGCTTCTCGCCGCTCGCGAATACGTTCCGAGAGAGACTCGAGATTCCGCACCAGGTCGCGAGTCTGCTCAATGGCTTCCGCCACTTGGTCCTCTTCCGATTCGCCGATGGCGCCGGCTGCCTGACCCAAGCGTTCTCGCAAGGATTCGATATCCTCGCTGATGACGTTCTCGAAATTATCCGCGTACTCCCCGGAGCGACTCTGGACCACTCCTTTGCTGTAGCGAATCTTTTCCTTCAGCTTCGTATCGCGTATCGAGTTGGCGGCGTCTTGAATCTTCCGGGACGCTTCCTTTTGCTCACTGCGGGAATCTCGCGCCATACGATCGAGTTGAGTCTCGAGATTCGCAACTTCGCCTGCCAGCTCATCCTTGCGCTCAAAAATCCGCTGCAGCCGTTCGCTTGCTCCGCCCGCCTGAGCCTCAGGGGCGAGCTTCTCGACTTCGGATTGAACGCGTTCCTGTTGCGACGCGATTCGATCCACTTGCTCCATCGCGTCGTCGAGGTCGCGCTCGAGCCGTACTGAGCGATTCTTGTCCAATAGACGCCGGGCATCCTTGAGTTTGTCGAGCGCGGCCAGGCCTTCCGCGAGCGCGCCGTCATCGCCACGCGCGCCCGTGCGCCGCATCGAGTTTGCGGCCTGTTCGAGCCTTCGCGCCGTATCCTGCAAATCGGGCATCGAATTCTCGCGAGCCAGGCGCTCGAGCTCTCGCGCGAGCTCTTCAGTCTCCTCGGCTAGCTCCTCCTGATTCGCGCCGCCGCCGCCGCCACCTTGATTGAGGCGATTTGCTTGTCGCCGCAACCTTTCGTTCTCCTGCTGTTGGCGTCTCGCGAGCTCCTGCAAACGCTGGAGGGCCTCGTCGACCTCATTGTCCATGCTTTGCTGCTGCCCGCGTTCGACGGTCTCATACTGGTTACGAAGTTTGTCGAGCTCGAGCTCGAAAAGGTCGGCGAGATCTTCTGCGCTCGCAGCTTGTCCTCCACCGCCTCCGCCACCACCTTGAAACGACACTTGCACTTCACGGAACACGGCGTCGGCTCGTTGCAGATGCTGCATTGCCCGTTGCTCGTAGGGCATTGCTGCGTCCGGGTCCTTCGCCGTCAGCATCTCTTCCGCGGGCCCCATTTCCTCGATGGCCTGGTTGAGAGAATCACTGATGGTCGCGAATTCGCTGTCCGTCCCCGTGAGGCCACGGTTCGTCATCCGTCGCAATAAGTTCTGCACTTGCTCGCGCAACCGTCCCTGCATCAACGCGATCGTGGTGAGGTTTTCTTCCCAGTCCCGTTGGGCGTAGTCCTTCTTGTCTCGAATGAGCTTGAACGTCGCGGCGACGATCTCCCGTTGGCGGACCGAGAGCGTGCCTTCCATCCCACCGCCACCGCCACCGCCACCACCGCCGCCTTCCGCTTGCGAGTAACGGCGATCGAACGGGCGCGCTTCGATGAAGTAGATGTCAGTGGTCGCGGTTTGCGGCCCACCGGCATCTTTGGCGCGGGCGTAGTACGAAATGAAGTCCCCGGGAGTGAGCTCGAAATCCTCAAGGAAAAATGTGTGTCCCGCCACCATTTCTTTCTTGCCGCCGCCGCCGTAGAGCGAAACGATTTGCTCCTCACCGCCGTTGACCGAGTAGACGATCTCGAGGGCGGTGAGACCGTAGTCGTCTTCGCCTTTGACCTCGGTGAACACCTCTTCGATCGAATTGACCTTCGAGTCACGGCCCGGCTTCACGATGGTGACCGAGGGCGGCTGATCCGACAAAACCTCAATGGCATAATCCGGTGATGCAGGTTGCAGCGTTGCGTCGAACGCTTCGAGATCGATACGATAAAATGCATTCTCGCGCACCGCTAGCGTCACCGAAAGGTTTTGATCCTCTCCGAGCTCGAGCGGGATCGGGTCTTTCTCCTCGATCTGCAAGAAGCCACCCGCGACTTTGACCGTCGGGATTATCGTTAGGCGAACCTCGGTCCCCTTGAGCGCGGCAATATCACCTCCGTCCTCCACCCGCTGCGGAGAAAGGCCGGTGTAGTTCGGGAACTGGTACTCGAGATCGATTTGACGAACGTACGGAAGATCCGAAACGTCGACGCGAAATCGATCCGAGCTCACTCCGTCGGCTTCAACGTAGTACTCGGTAGCATCCTCGAGGTCGAACAGCATGAACGAATAGCGTCCGGTCTCATCATCGAAGCTCATCGGCAGACGCTGCCACTCGGTATCCCCTGCGCTCTTGACGGCTATGTCGGTCGTCGTAGAGTCGAACCCTTCGAGAGCCGCGGTCACCAGTTGATCCGCGCCGCGCGCCACACCGATATCCCCGGGCTCGACCAAAATGAGATACGGGCTCGCCGCCTGTGCGCTGCGCATCGGGTTGAGCAACAGCCCCGCTCCGTAGCGCAGAAAGCCAGGACTGAGCAGGACCGCAATCATCCCAACGGCGGCGGTTCCGAGGAGCACCGCGGAGCTTTTCCGCAGCGCATCTTTCTCGATCGTATGGCCGAAGCTGATGTTCTCGCATTTCTCTACCGTCTGCTCGACGAGTTTCTCGACCAGCGCCGGTGACAAAGCTTGCTCTGCGTTCCGACTCGCTTCTCCACCGAGAGCGGACGGTCCGCCCAACTCGATGGCGCTCGAGATCGCCTCTTTCAGCGAAGGATCGTGCTCCTCGATGTAGAGCGCGACCTGTTCGTTGGTCACCCTCTTCGCGAGCGGCCGCACGAGGAAACGCAGCGCCAGAGCAAGCAACGCAACATACGTGAAAATCCGGAACAGGCGTACCGACCACGCGCTGTAGAGGAAATACTCCATCCCCCAGGCTGAGATCGCGAACGCCACGAGCCCGAAGACGAGCAGGAGCGCCACCCCCTTGAGTGCGTTCCGGATCCGCCACCGGCTACGCACGTAGCGAATGACCCGAAGAAGTTGCGGGTACCCTGATGTTTCGACGATTTCCATGGCCTGGACTCCGCTCGGATTGCGCCCTCGTTACCAGTATAGCGGGTTTGCTTCTTTCATTCTCGGCTACACGATTCCGGGAATCACGGTCTGGGAGCGAGACAACCGATTCGACAGAATGGTCTCTGCCGCGAGCAGCACGAACGCTGCGACGAGGAGATACCACCAAAAGCCCTGCCGACTTTCTTGCTCCGCCGGAGTCCGGCCGACATCGCCAGACTCGGTAGGTTCCATTTCCCGAAGGGCGACTGCGGCTCGCAGCTCTTCCGGATCTAGTGACGACAGGTCAGACTCGGCGGCGTCGAGATTCGCCGCGAGACTCATCGCCGCAAGCGCCGCGGAGCCGGTTCCAGCACGCCGCAGCTCGTAGAATCCCTGCTCCACCAGCGGAAGCAAGGCCCTCTCCTCCGTCTCGGGGATAATCGTCCTATCTTCGGAGGGCGCCGACACGATGAGGTCGTAGTCGCGCGCCTCGGAGCCTCGCACACGCTCGCCCTGACCAGTCACCATGTCGAGATAACGATCGAGGTCCGCAACTTCACCAACGGTGTGCCATGGGTTCGCCTCGGTATAGCCGGCCGCGTGTTTCATGAGCTGATGGATGAACGGCAGGAAGACTGGTTGCCGAGCCAAGTCGTTCCAAAAGGTGTCGAGTGTGGACGTCCACACCAGAACGCGGCCTTCGCCGATCCTCTTTTCCGCGAGCGCGATCGCGCCATCGTCGAATCGTGCCAGGACACCGTCGGCCACCGCGGTCTCGAACGACCGGTAACGGAAGAACTTGGCAGCGGTGAAGTCCCCGGTGTGAGGCGCGCTGAAGATCTCGAACACCGGGCTACCGTAGTCCAGATAGGACAACGTTCCGCCCCAGTCGCGGGAGCGATCGTTGCTGGCTCCGGGTGGTGCGGGCAGTAGGCGCGCGGCGGCGCCGGTGAAACTGTTGCGTCCACTTGCTTCGCCGAGAACCACGACAAGGCCGCCGCCCTTGGATACGAATTCCTCCAGGAGTCGCGCCGCCCCGGCGCTGACCACCGGGACGTCGTTCAACACAACGACGTCGCGTCCGCTGAGATCCGCAGCGCGCAGCTGGTTCGGCTGTTTGCTGTCCATGCTGAACGAAGGGCGATCGCCTAAAGCGAGGGCGCGCGAGACGTACAAGCTGCGTCGGCTGCGGGCCTCGAGCGCGAGCACCGAGAGCGATTGCCCGGGCCACAAAACGAAATGGTAGGCGTTGTCCTTCGAGAGTTTGTCGTCGTCGAGTCGCACCGTCCCGCGGACCACTCCAGCTGGAAGCGTGGTCGGGTCGAAGCTAACGGTCGTCGAGCTATTCGGTGCAAGCTCCAGCGGCTTGCTCTGCAGGCTCCGTCCATCGAGCTCGAGGGCGATTTGAGTCGTCAGCGGAGGCTCATCCGCGGACGCTTTGTACGTGACTCGGGCAGATGCGGTGAGCCGCTCACGTCCCGACGCCTGGTCTCGTTCCAGGATAACGCTGGTGACCGCAGCGTTGTCGGACTCCGGCGAGCCGACGTTCTCGTAGCGAAATTCGGTCCCGGTGGAGAGCCAGACGTCTTCGTCACCCTCCCAGCCGATTCGTTGAAAATCCGAGAGCAGCACGACCTCTGTCCGTTCCAGGCTCGACTCGTCGACGATCTTTTTTGCCAGTTTCAGCGCCGGTCCGAAGCGCGTCGTGCTCGCGGAAAGCTCGACCCCATCGATGATGGCTTTGAGCTGCTCGCGGTCCAGAGTCGACTGGCTGAAAATCTCCGCACGATCCGAGAACACAACGACTGAGCCTCGATCATCGGGACTGAGCCCGTCGATTTCAGATCGCGCCTGCTGCTTGGCTGCCTCGAGACGGTTCTCGTACCCCATGCTGTAAGAATTATCGAGCACCAAGACGACGTCACGAGGACCCAGCGCTGCCGCGGTAGCCGCCGTGGGTGAGTCGAAGAACGGCCGCGCGAACGCGATGACCAGCAAAAGCAAAGCGAGGCACCTGAGAGCAAACAAAAACAAATGCCTGAGTTTTTGTCGACGCACCGAGCGGTACGGGATGCGCCGCAAGAACATCAACGAGGGAAAATCGACGACCTCTTTTTTCTCTCGATTCGTGAGGTGGATGAACACCGGCACTGCGAGGGCAAGCGCACCCAGGAAAAACAGCGGCGTCAGAAAGGTCACCGGGTCCTCGTCATGCGCTCGCGTCGCGCGAGGTAGTGGAACAATGCGTAGTCGAGAGGCGTCGACGTATCGAGAAGCGCGTAGTCGATGCGATTGTCACCCATGGCCTTGGACAGCGCGTCCACGTGCGCTTTCACCAGCTTGCGGTACTCGTCTCGCAGATACTCGGGGATGACCGGGACAGCCTCGCCCGATTCCAGATCTCGATAGTTGGCCGCCTCGTCAAAAGGAAAGCTCAGCTCGGCCGGGTCGAGCACATGGAAGACGATGAGATCGTTGCCTTTATAGCGCAGGCCCTTGACCGCATCGAGAATCGCCGAGGGTTCATCGTAAAGGTCCGAAATCAACACAACGATGCCGCGCCGGTGGATCGCCTCGGCAATTTTATTGAGGGGTTTCTTGTAATCGCTCGGCCGAGTCGACTCGAGCTTGTCGATGTGATGGAGCACGATCTCGAGGTGTTTGGCCGAGGGAGGCACAAAGTCCACGATGTCGTCGTCGAAGGTAACGAGCCCAATACGGTCGCGCTGTTTTTGAGAGAAGACGGCAAGTGATGCCGCGAGATACCGAGCATAATCGAGCTTCGTCAACCCTTCGCTCCCGAAGCTCATGGAGCGCGAGATATCGAGCAGGATCGTGAAGCTGGTGTTGGTATCCGCCTCGAACTCTTTGACGTAGAAGCGATCGGTCCGAGCGAAGACGCGCCAGTCGATCCAGAAGCTGAACGTGATGGCGGCCAGGATCAGGCAGAAGGCGAGG
>CAMYKY010000010.1:16844-103593 GCA_947259165.1 uncultured Acidobacteriota bacterium
ACGTCGAGCGATGAAGCCCGCTAATAAACCCCTGCACGACCATCCGCGCCAATAAGCTGAGATTCGAGATCCGGCCGAGAACATGCGGATCGACAAATTGCCCAACCGGCTCCCGTTGTTCCGTAGCTTTCTTCATTAATTAGTTCCGGTGTAGAAAAGGGGATTCGGGGGAGAAGGGGGATTCGGGGGATTTTCTGAACCCACCCTCTTTTCTTTTCCCCATAATCGCTTTCTCATTCCCCACAATCTCCTTTTCTCACGCGGTCACATGCGTGATTTCGGGGCATCGACAGTTTCTAGCAACTGCTCAATAATGCTCTCCGAGGACATTTTTTCGCTCTGCGCGTGGAAGTTGGTCAGGATACGATGTCGGAAGACCGGCATCGCCAGCGCACGGATGTCTTCGTAGCTCACGTGATAGCGGCCCTGCATGAGAGCCCGGGCCTTGCCGCCGAGAATGAGGTACTGCGCGGCTCGGACGCTGGCACCGTATTCGACCCACTTTTCGACGAACTCGGGCGCGCCCTCTTCTCCGGGACGAGACGTCCGTGACAGTCGGACCGCGTAGCGCATGATCGCCTCGGAGACAGGCACTCTTCGAACGAGTCTCTGAAAGGCCAGAATATCTTCACCGGTCACGACATGCTCGAACTCGTAGTTCTGGATCGCCGTCGTGCTCCGGACGACCTCGATCTCGTCGTCTTCGGGCATGTAATGAATGATGATGTTGAACATGAACCGATCGAGCTGTGCTTCGGGCAACGGGTACGTACCTTCGAGCTCGATCGGGTTTTGGGTCGCGAAAACGAAAAACGGCTCCTCGAGCGTGTAGGTCCGACCTTGAATGGTGACCTGATGCTCCTGCATCGCCTCGAGCAGCGCAGACTGGGTCTTGGGTGGCGTGCGGTTGATTTCGTCGGCGAGCACGATGTTGTTGAAGATCGGCCCCGGCATGAAGACGAGCTCGCGTTTGCCGGTCTTGGGATCTTCTTGCACGAGGTCGGTACCGGTGATGTCCGACGGCATGAGATCCGGAGTGAACTGGATCCGCGCGAACTTGAGGTCGAGGACCTGTGCCACCGTGTGCACGATCATCGTCTTCGCCAGCCCGGGCACACCGGTGATGATGCTGTTACCGCCGACGAAAAGCGACAAGAGCACCTGTTCGATCGCCTCGGTTTGGCCCACGATCAGTTTGCGCATTTCGTCAGTGATGTTCGCGTACGCCCCTTTGAGCCGATCGGCGAGCGCAATATCGTCTTGCGATTCGAGTGCTATAGTGTCTTCTGCCAAAACGAACGATCCTTTCTAGGTCACGTATTCACTAATCAGTGCGTCATGTTCCACGATCTAGGTTCAATGTGTCAGCCCATAAATGACATAGTTGACGCCAAGCTTGAAAGCCTCGTTGGAGATATCGATCGGCACCCACCCGCTTCCTGACCACTCCCAATAATCACCGATGTCATGATTGTAGTTCGCGATCACCATCAGACGCTTGGAAGGATCGTTGTCTTCGAAAATGCCGTAGTAGACCGGTTTGTAGCCGGGAAATGTCGGGTGCTCAAAATCGAGCGTTTCGATGTAGAAGAACGAGTCGAAAATCGGGTGCGAAACGTCGAGCTGGATGAGCTTATGATCGGGGAACACTCGGCTCATCTGTTCTTCGAAGTTATACCACTGCCAGTCCATGATGAAGTCATCGACGACGAGAAACCCTCCTTTTAGCAAGTACGTTTTCAGGCCCTCTATCTCCGACTCGGTCGGGTTCCAAAATCCCACTTCACAGAGGTACGCCCACGGGTAGCTGAACAGCTCCGGATCGTCGAACGCGTAAATGTTGCCCTTCTCCATGTTGGGCTCGATCATCGTGTGGTGCTTCAAGATCGTCATCAAATTGCGCTCGCCCTGAGGGTAGTCGTGGTTCCACTTGAGATCCAGGCCCCACTCGTAGGGGCCCCGACCCCAGCGAGTCGGCTCGAACTTCACCCGGACGAACGTGAACCGCCCATTGTAGGGGTGGTTATCGTACGGCAGATTGAACCCGAAGCCTTGCATGCGGTTGGCGATAATAGGAAACGCGACTCCGAGGATGAGCGCGCCAACCACCGCGCCGACGAGAATCCGACGTCGACGGGTCACGCGTCGCCCTCCGCCGCCTTCAACGTCAGCAGGAGCCGGAGCCCGTCCTTGAAAGCCGGCGCGAGCTCGAGCGCTCTTAGCAGCTCCCGTCGGGCACTCACGTTGTCTCCGGCTTCGTGGTACGCGAGCGCAAGATCATACAGCGCCTGGGCACGATCGGTGGTTAGCGCCAGCAACGCTCGACGCTCAACGACGACATCGGAATAGCGCCCGCTCTCGCGAAGAAGCGCCGCGAGATCCTCATGCACGATCAGCTCGAACGGGTAGATGTAGAGAGCTCGCTCGAGCATCTCTGCCGCTTTTTCGGTCTCTGCCAACTCTTGGTACAGCTGGGACAGCTTCACATGAGCGTCATAGTGATTCTCATTGAGGTCGACGAAGGTCTGGAGCTCGGTGGCCGCACGTTTCGATCGCCCGGCATCTTCGTGCATCTGAGCAAGAACGAGATAGGGGCTTCCTTCTTCGGCATATCCAGGAAAGAGCTCCTTCGCACGCTCGAGATGTTTTTCCGCTGTGTCCGTGTCACCGTCGGCAAGTGCTCGCCGTCCGGTCTCGAGATGGGCGATGAAGTCGAACTCGTCTCGTTCGGCGCGTGACGCCAAATCTTCGACTTCGGTCGGCGGCGCCTCACCCTCCGGAGGAAGTCGAAGCGTTGCCGCGACGGTATCGAACCGCTCGGCAAGATACGCATCGAACCGTTCATCGAACGCGTCGAGGCTCAACCCTAGGGCTTGCTGGAAAACTTCGGGGGTCGCAAACCCGTCGCGGTAGCCGGCGAGCATGTCGCGAATCGCCTGAAAACCGTAGTCCCTCTCGATCAGCTCCGAAACGAGTGACGCCTGGTAGTACGAGATACCAATCTGCTGCGGGTAGGTCGGCCTCATGAACCCGTTGTTGAGCTCAGCGATCGGTAGGAGCTTTTCTCGCTGGTAGGCCGCGAGAAATCCCAAATTGACGTCGTCTCCCCATCCCGGCAGCGCCCGCCGCTCCTCCAGAACGGACAGCCCTTCGGAGAACCACCGCGGGACTTTATGGTCGGTTACGCCGAGAGTGAACGTATGAGCGAGCTCGTGCCAGAGGGTCGAGGCCCAGTTGAACTGCCCTTTGGGCCGAGCCGAGGGAGAGTCCACCGCGATCACGGGACCGAAACACACGCCGAGGGCACCGAGGCCCGGAAGTCCGAGCGTACGAACCGAAAAATCTCCGTGCGACGGGAACACCTCGATTCGGATCGGCGTGGGGGGGCGGTAGTCGTACTGCGCGGCGAGAGCCTCATAGGCCTGCTCGGCAACCTTGCCGAAGTAGACGGCGAGAAGCTCCGACTCGGACCCTTCGATGAACAGCTCGAAACGCTCGGTTTCGGTCGTCACGTAGTCTGGAAACGTGTCCAGTAAATCCAGCGTGTTCTTGTTCCACACGTTGTAGGGGTCACCTTCGAACGAGCGCTCGAGATTGGCGCGCCCGTCTTCGATATCGCCGAGTCGGAGTTGGTTAACCCCGAGAGCACCGTATGCGCTCCACGAGCGATCGTTGAGCTCCACCGCTTTCGACGAGAACGCGACCGCGCGCTCATACAGGCGGTTTTGAACGGCGATGTCGGCGAGCTTGTTGTAGAAATCCGCGTCTCGCGGGTTTTGCTCGAGCGCGCGCCTCTCGACCTCGCTAAAAGCGGCGCCGTCTCCGCTCAAAAGCTCGGCCGCGGCGAGAATCGGCAGCGCCTCCGGCGACACTGGGTTCACCTCGAGCGCTTTACGCGCTTCGTCGCGTGCGTCGTCGAACTCCTCGAGGCCTAAACGCTGTTCTGCAAGAAAGGCCCGCGCTGCTACGTAGCTCGGGTTGATCTCGAGCGCTTGTTCGGTGAGCGTGAGCGCCTCGGGAGAGCCGTCGAACGCCTTGACCTTCGCTAGGCCCAGAAGGGCTTCGGGATGT
Organism: uncultured Acidobacteriota bacterium; assembly: GCA_947259165.1. Taxonomy (GTDB): domain Bacteria; phylum Acidobacteriota; class Vicinamibacteria; order Marinacidobacterales; family SMYC01; genus CAMYKY01. Next base: position 20,916 of record CAMYKY010000010.1, read on the forward strand.
TGGGCGTTCACTCCAAGCACTTGTTCAAAGCTCGAGCTCGCATCCGGGCTGTTGTACTTTTCGAGGAACAATGCGCCCACGAGCAAGGTCGGCTCGTGCGAGGCTGGATCCAAGGCCTTCGCTTCGTCAAAGGCTTTGAGCGCATCCCGGTAAAGCTGCGGATTGGTTGCGCCGAGATACCAACACGCCACTGCCACCGCTGTCAGCTCTTCGGCGCGGAGTCTCGAGTTTTGATTGTAGACATCGATGAAGCGATCGAAACCTCGCATCGCCTCGGCCACGTCGCCCGATTCGTAAGCAAGAATTGCGAGGTTCAGCTCCGCGACCAGGTGGTCGCGCGCCCCGCCGGAATTCGACTTCTCGAATGCGCCGCGGGCTTCGTCGATGCGCCCCCTCTCGTAGAGGATCTCGCCGCGGGTGTTCTCCAACTCGACAGAAGCAGGCTCTTTTTCAAGGAACGCGTCCACTCGCGCGAGGGCCTCGTCGTAGCGTCCCGTCAACCGAAGCGCTTCGATCCAACCTTTGTACAAGCGAGGCGTCGGTGTCGCGACCGATTCGTCTTCGAATGCCGCGATCGCGTCGTCATATCGCCCTTCGCGAAGCGCCGTTTCCGCATCCTCCAGGCTCGCGGTCGCGCTCGCAGTAAAGAGTAGAGCGACGGCGAGCAAAAGATGGATGCGCGGGAGGCAGGCCTGCAGGTTGTTTACAGCAAGGGGATTAGGGGATGTCCGCGATTCGGTGCTTGGGGATGAGGGAGACTCCAAAGCATATCTTTTATCCCGATATTCCCGTTCCAGTTCGGCCTTCGGCCTAGCCCTCCGCTCGACAGGCTCGCTGCGGAAGGCGGCCCTCCTATCCCCATCTCTCCTTGCTGTTGACAACAGCTCAGCCCGGTGAGTCATTCTGATTGCCTTCGTTGTTCGATGTCTTGAGTGACCTGAGCGAGCTCGAGCAAGACGGTCTCTAGCTCCGTCAAATACAAGTCTTCGGGCATCGAGTCCTTTTGAAGCCTCAAAGCCTCGACCCTTCCTTCGAGCTCGAGTTTTTTCTCGACGAGGCGTGCGAGCTCCGGGTCGGCTTCGACTTCGGCAGCACTGAAGCCCTCAGCGACAGCGGCATCACCGTGAAGGTAGACCGTGCCCGCGACGTCGCCTTCGCTTTGTCCGAGCTCGTGCATACCCTCTCCGTCGCCGTTGTCGTCCAGAATCGCGTGCTCGGTTTTGAGGATGTTCTCCTCGGCGTAATACCCATCGACACGAACCCGTGCATGGGTGAACGCTTCGAGAACCGAGACACGCTCGTTCTTGTCCGTATCCGCCGCGTCTCCCGCGTACGCCTCTACGAAGTACTGACCAAAGAGAGATTCATTCCTTTCATAGCCAGATTTCGTGGCCGTGACAACGATGCGGTTGCTGCCCGCTAGCACCGGCAGGAAGTTGCCGCTCGCGCTCGAGGCATTGACAAAAACGATCTGCTGCCCGGAGAATGGCTGGAGCATCAAATCAAACTCCACAGCAGTCAAATCGGGTCCGGGCAAGTTGAAACGCGACTCCTCCGAGCGAAAGCTGCCGTGCCCGATCAATAGTACGAAAAGCTGATCCCCCGGTGCCACAGCGCCCTCGAGCTCGGTGAACAGTGCCTGGACGCTCTCCTTGGTCGACTTCGAGTGAACCGTACCCGGGTAGGCCTCCGGGTTTTCGGAGAGGTAGTAGACTCTGTCCTCGGAAACGCCGTAACGCTGAATCGCAGCATCTCGCATGTCGCTTGCCCATCGGTGAAACTTCTCGCGATAGCTATCTTCCCCACCGAGACCCACGATGATAACGAGATGCGTCTGTTTAGCCGATACGCTCGCGGCGGAGACGCAAACCAGCACTGCCACCGCGACCGCGATCCAGCGTCGCGGACGCCCAACCGCGACGCCGAGACTCCGACGAGGGTCGAACACGCTCAAGCCAACCCACGGAGCTTGCGGTAACCCCACTCCGAGCCGACCAGCCCGACGAGGAGGAAGAACACGATCGGCATGTCCCACAAATCGCGTCGCTCGCGAATCGTGGTCCCACCTTCGGTGTAAGACATGTCCTCCGGAAGCCGGTCGACCGTTTCTCGGGTGTAGAAGCGTCCACCGGTTTCGCTTGCGATCCGCTGCATCAAAGGAGCTCGCATCTCCGCCTGGAAATATTCGTCATCCAGTTCCTGCGACTCGGTGTAGCCCGTCGCCGCTCCGAGCTCGACGCCTTCGCGCGCGGCGGTGACATCGATCTCATAGATGCCTTTCTCCGAAGGCAGGAAATTCCCTTGGTACTCTCCATCTTTGTCGACCGTCCACTCCATCGGTATGTCGAAGCGCTCGCCCGACGGCGTCCGCACCGATCCGGTGACGCGCGCGTTGTTCACCTTCAAGAAGCGATCGTCGTCGACTTCCGCCCGAACGGACACATTTTCGCCCGGGGCGTAGCGATGCTTCTCCGTTGTCACGGTTACCTGGGCCGGGACGTAGCTGACGAGCCACCGCAGAAGCTTGCGCCAGAACAGCTCGTGAGTCATGTCTTCGAGCGGTATGTCATGGTGCATTTGCCACTGCCACGAGTCATTGATAGTCAGCGCAGCCGATCGACCACGGCCGTAACGTTGGAAGACGAGCACCGGCTGCTCGTCGACCTCTGGACCACTCCCGGTCAAGAGCGTTGTCGCGCCCGGCTTGACTCGCTCGACCACATTCAACGTCGACAGAGGCGGCATCGTCGCCCACCGTGCGGTGCTAGCGTCCGTATCCGCGCCGAACTGAGTCACCGGGTGGGTGGTGCCGAACGGAGTCGGCTTCACGGAAAGCCCTGCGAAAAACGCCGGTCCGGCGAGCTCTTCCGCTTCGGAGCGCTCCTGCATCGGCTCCAATACGATCGGAAGCACTTCGGCGACCGGGGTCCCCGCATAGCCGCCCTCGGAAAACGATAGCCGCCCTCCGAGCGTGAGCAGACCACCACCCCGTTGGCTCACGAAATCTGAGATCATCCGCAGCTGGTCGTGGGTGAAATAGCTGGCCTCGACGCTACCCAGGATGATCCCACGGTAGCGGAACAGCTCCTCACGCGTCTTGGGAAATCCGCTCGACAGCTCCTCCGGATCGTCGACGTCCAAACGCAAGAACTTGTTCTCCGCGGTGCGCTGCAAACAAACGAGCTGGAGGTTCTCATCGTCGCTCACCGCGCGACGGATGAACTTGAGCTCGAAGCGGGGCTCTCCCTCGAAATACAAAATCTTCGGTCGCTCGTCTTCGACGTGGATGAGCTGATGCCGCTCGTTGTTCTGAGTGACCATCTCGCCTTCTTCGGGCGTCACCTTGAAGACAAAAACTCTCGCGCCCGCATCCGCCGCGGTGAAGTGAATGCGAACTGTCGTCGCCTCGGCTTCGGCCGTCAGCGTGACGTCACGCGAGTTCACGATCCGGCCGTTGTCCTCCACATCGAGGCGTACGGTCTCGCCATCGAAGCCGCGTTGCGAGATCGTCACTTCGACAACGAGTGACGAGCCCGCGAGTACCGTTCGCGGCGCCTCGACACGAGTGACCTCGATGTCCCGGGTGAACCGCTCGCGTCCGAGCCCGACCGTGTACACGGGGACCTTCCGTGCCTGCAGATCGAGCAGCGTATCGCTCACCGCGGCGTTCGAGTTGTCCGCGCCATCGCTAATCACCACGAGACCCGCGAGCGGCACGTTGGACAACTCGTCGGTGCTACGTTGAAGCGCACGAGAAAGATGGGTGCGCGAGCCCGCGAACGAAAGACCCGCGGGATCGTTCAGCCGCTCCGCGGACTCCGAGAAGCGAAAAAATCGCAGCATGAACTTGTCGGCGAGCGCCCTGGCGAGCACGCTGGATTCGGGACCGAACGTTTCCTGGATGAACGCACCGCGGGGCTGCTCGTCGACGTCCGCGATCTGCATGCTGCGCGAATCGTCCAAGAGAATTCCGACGAAACTACGTTGCGGCACGACCGTCGATAGCACCAAAGCCGGCCGAAAAAGGCAGAACAAGACGAGAAGAAGCACCGCAGTTCGCAGCACTGTCAGCACGACGCGATCGCGCGCGCTGCTTTTTCCCCGAACGTCTCGATAGCGGAGTAGCAGCGGCACCGCAGCCACGACGGCGACGACGCTCGCAACGAGCACGACCCAGCTGGCTCCGAAGCTCAGCGTTCCCCGCTCGAACAGCAGCGGCCGATACTTGAAAAGAAACTCAAAGACGTTTTCGAACCAAGATGCCATCAATGACTCATTGCGTAGATGATGAAGTTCACTCCCATTTGGTAGGCGTACGTGGAGAACTTCAGCGGGTAGTAGGGATTTTCGGCCCACTCCCACGCGTCCCCCAGATCGGTGTTCCAATTGATGACGACCATCAGCCGTCCTTGCTCATCGAATACCCCCTTCACCGCGGGATAATACCCATCGGATTCCCAAGTCGGCCCACCCTGCATGCCCTGCCCTACATTGGGCACTTGGACGATCTCCTGCACGTTGTAAAAACAGTTAAAAATCGGATGATCTAGCGGGAGGTCGACGATCGGGTAGCCCGGAAGAATGCGCTGTAGCTGGTTCTGAAAATTCTCCCACTCAAACGATCCCCAAAAATCATCGATGACAAGAAACCCACCAGCATGCAGGTAACGCCGCAGTCCCACGACCTCCGCTTCGCTCAGTGCCATGTACCCAACTTCCACGGTGTAGAGGAACGGATACTTGTTCAGGTCTGGGTCCGTCAGGGGCACCGCGTTTTCGGCTTCGTACGCGTCGAGATTCGTCAGGCGTCGAAGTCCGATCAAGAACTGGCGATCCGCTTTGGGGAAATCGACGCTCCAGCTACGAAAATCACGGAAGCGGTAGTAACCGGTGTACGCCGCACGGGTGAAATAAAACTCCCGCGGCACGTTGGGAACCGCGATGGGGCGGCGGCGGGCCTGGTCGCTCAGCGCCTCGGGCAGCGTGAAGATGCTCTGCTGCGCGTCGGTGCTCTGCGGCGGCTCAGGCGTCGCGACGGGCGGACGCGCGGTCGCGGCGAAGCAGACGAACCCGAGCCCGACGGCGAGCACAACTGCTACCGCGGAGCTCAGCTTCCATCGTTTCTGAAGCGCCAAGGCTTATCCTCAATCCTCGCCGCGCAGCGTCCTCGCCTCGCGGCCCCGGCCAGAGGGCGGTCTTCGGTCGTAGCTCCCTGAGCCTTCGTAATTTACTTACATTCTAGTATACGCCAGCACGAATCCGGTCGGAGGATTTCGCGGACGCGAATAAACCACGAAGACAATGGAGACACGGAGGTCGCGCGGCGGAGATTCGCTATCCTCATCAGGTGGCCGCGAGCGTCGGTGGCGGCTCACAGCCAGCGATAGTCGACGACAAACGAGAAGTCGGGCTTCAGCTTGCGGATGACGAGCTCGGAGGCGATCGACTTGCCGCACGCTGCCGCGAGCACGTCGGCGGCAGACGCGTCGCCCTTGGCTTTCTCGTTTGCAGCCTCGAGTGCGCGGTCAGTGAGCTGGCATATGCCGCGAACGGCGCCGCCCTCCTGCCCGGTTACCGTGGCCGTGAACGGATGGAACTTGTCCTCTTCACCACGCTCACCCTTCTCGAGCGCAAGCTCGTATTTCCTATCCTTGACGGTGAACTTCGATTTCATGGCCGTATCGTAGCAGCTGAGGCCGGATTCTCGCCAGCTCGCTCTTACTGATTCGACTCCGGCGGCTCGAGCCCATAGTAGCCACGGCGGTGGCGAACTTTCACGTCGTCGACGGTGACCTCTACCTTGATCTTTCGATACTTGCCGTCGCGTTTCGTGTTGGCAGACACGTAGCCCAAGCTGTACTGACTGTAAAGCTCCTCGAGAATCCCGTCGTAGAGCTCGTCGATCTGCTCGAGCGATCTGCCGACCGCGTAGGAGCCTCCGGTCTCCCGCGCGAGCCGCTTCAAAAACCTGCCTTCCGTGAACAACTTGCTGCTGTTACGACTGCCGCCACTGAAATGAATCGCGTGCATGGTGACGTTCGACAGCTTGACCATTTCGAACACCTCGCCGACGGCGAGAGTGCTCCGAGAATCAACGCCGTCGCTGAACAGCACGAGGCTCTTGCGCCCATCGAGGTCGTAGACTCGTTCGAGAAAGGTCGCGACCGCGTCATACAGCGCCGTCCAACCCTCCGACTCCATGTCGTAGATGCGCTCTGCAATCTGCCGTTGATCGTCGGACGAGTAGCTCGACAGGCGGATGTTCTCGTCGAAGTCCATGATGAAAAGATTTTCGGTCTTGGGAATGTTCGTCAAGAACTTGAGCGCGGCGCCGCGCACGAGCGGCATGTCATCTTCCATGCTCCCGCTCGTGTCCATAATCAGCCCGATCACCTGACGGCCCGACAGGTCGTCTTTGACGTCGGGAGGCAGGCCCACCCACGATTCTTCCAACCCCGCGGCGAACAGGCGAATCTCCTGAGACTTCCCGTCCTCGAAGACCCGGAACTGATCGACCATGTCGACGTCGGACACGAACACGTAGGGAGCAGGTTGTTGTTCCTGCGCGGCTCCTGGTTCCTGCGCAAGAAGCGGGCTCGCCACAACGAAAAAGACGATGCCGAGCCGCCCCATGATTTTCACGGTAACACAGTCAGCGGCATACGGCATACGGTATATGGTTTATGGTTTATGCTCGTTTTGGATTCTTCGCCGAACTCAAGACTTGCGACTCGGAGCGGCGGGCACGCCTTCGTTAAACGCCAAGATCGTTCATCGAGGACCAGGTGACGCGAAAAAGAGTCTCTTCAAACGAGCCAGTGGCCGAATGCCGTATTCCGAGAGCCGGATGCCGAATCAAATAATCCCGCGGACCACTTCGAGCGCTAGTTCGAAGCGGTTGAACGGCGGCATCACGTAGGCGCCATCGACGAGATCGCGGGCTGCGCGCAGGGCGTCTCGGGCAATCTCGACTCCCACTTGCTGCGCCTTATCTTTCGTGGACGCTTTGGCGAGACGTTCACGCACGTCCTGAGGCACGGCCATACCTGGCACTTCGTTGTGGAGGAACTCGGCGTTTCGCGAGCTCACCAGTGGCAAGATCCCGACCAACACCGGGATGCGGTTTGCCTTCGTCGCGTCGAGAAACCGCTCGAGGTAGCGCGGCTCGTACACTGGCTGGGTCAAGCAGTACTCGGCGCCCGCCTCGACCTTTTGTTCGAACTTGCGAAGCTCCGCTTCGAAGTCAATGGCTCCGGGATTGACGCCCACGCCGATATGAAATGGCAACGCCGGTCCGAGCGGATTGGCCGCGAGATCGAGTCCATGGTTCAGCCGGGACAGAACCTTCACCAGGCCGACCGAATCGACGTCGAACACGGCCGTGGCGTAAGGATAATTACCGAGCTTCGGAGGATCGCCAGTGACCGCAAGAACATTTCTCAACCCAAGCGCTTGCGCCCCCAAAAGGTCCGACTGGATCCCGATGAGGTTCCGGTCGCGACATTGATAGTGAAGAATCGTTTCCACGCCCACCTGCTGCTCGAGCAAAACCGCAAAGCTGAGCGCACTCATTCTCGCGCTCGCGCGAGGCCCATCACCGATATTGAGAAAATCGACCTCGCTGTCTTTGAGCCACTGCGCTTTTTCCAGGAAAAGCCCAGGGTCGGCGCCTTTTGGTGGATCCATCTCCACCGAAACGACGAATTTCCGGCCGAGACTCTTCGCGAGGCGCGACTTTTCCTGGCGCGGCACGGGCTCTTTCTGGGGGCGCTCTTCCTCGCGAACGTTGACCTCGACTGGGGTCCGCGCGGGTCCGAGCCCACGCACGACCCCGACCATCGCTCCAATATGCGCGGGAGTCGTACCACAGCACCCGCCGATGATAACCGCGCCGGCTCTCAGAAAACGCTTGGCATAGTGCGCCATGTACTCCGGTGAGCTCAGGTAGATCACCCTTCCTTCGACGACTTCGGGAAGCCCGGCGTTCGGCTGCACCGACAGCGGCAGGTTCGTAGCCGTGCCCAACCGTTCGATCACCTGCAGCATGAGCTCCGGACCTACGCTGCAGTTCGCTCCGACAACGTCCACATCGAGCTCGGTAAGCTTGCGAGCCACGTGCTCCGGCTTCGCACCGAGCGGTGTCGAGCCGTCCTCGCCGAAAGTCATTTGCGCGACGATCGGCATCTTTGTCGAAAGCGAGCGCACGGCCTGGATCGCGAGTGCGAGCTCTCTCAAATCGGAGAACGTTTCGAGGAGCACGACATCCACTCCCCCCGCGGCAAGCCCCTCCGCCTGCAAGCGAAACGTCTCGTGAGCTGCTTCCTCGGAGATCGTGCCAATCGGCGCGATCGGTCGTCCGAGCGGTCCCATCGCACCGGCGACGAGAACAGCGCTATCCGTCGCGGATAGAGCACCGCGAGCAATCGCGGCGCCTTGCTCGTTGATATCGCGCACCCGATCCGCGAAACCGTGGGGATCCAACTTGAAGCGGTTCGCCCCGTAGGTATTCGTCTCGAGCATATCCACGCCGACGGCAAGGTAGTCGCCGTGAACGGACTGCACGAGCTCCGGATTCGAGAGGTTCAATTCGTCGAAACAACGATTCACCATCACGCCCTTGGCGTAGAGGGCCGTCCCCATGGCGCCATCACAAACGAGCGGTGCCGTCTCTAGACGAGTGCGAAAGTTCTCACGCTGCATGGTTCGTTGAAAGCCCGAGCCTATACCTGCTCTTGCGCGGGCGTGTCGCCATCCGACAAACCGAGAATGCTTCTCTCGATGATTAGCGTTTGGTCCTCGATGTGGCTCGCCAAAATGCGCCGCGCCTCGCCGTATCGATCGCCTGGCACGGTGAGCCGCGCATAGCTCTGACCTGCGAGGTCCGTCTCTTTCATCGCGACGAGAACGATGTCGGGCTGTTCGCGCCAGCTCACACTACGCACGTTTTCGTACGGGACGAACGCCCGTTCGAACCAGATGCCTTTCTCGTAGAACCCTCTTTGAATCCGAAACGATAGCGGAAAAACGACCGCGTAAAACAACGCCATCAACGCCTGCGAAACCGACGCGAGCAGCGGGCGATGGAGAACGAACAAACTCAACGCTGTCAACGTCACCATGAAAAAACCGATACCGAGGCACAAGTTGTAAAACCAAGGCCGCTTCGGCGCCCACGTCAGCTCAGCGGTCGAGGCCAGCCTTCGATACGATACGTAGCGTACCAACGCCACGGTGTTCCACACCGAAAAGAGAACCGCGAGCCCCACAAAGGCCACATCGAGTACGTTGATCATTGTCCGTGGCTACCATTGTAGCGCCTGAGCGACGCACCGCGGAGTGTTCACAACGTCCCCGTTCCCGTTCCCGATTTTTCTTGTTGGCCCTGTCCCGTCGGCCATGATCACGTTGAAAGCCAAAGCAAAGACTCGGACCCACTGTTCAATCGGGAACGGGAACGAGAACCGCACGGGGATCAGGTACGGGACCGTCAAAGCTCGCGCGGCCCAGTCGGCAGTCCTCCCGCTTCTTTGATCGGTATCGTTGTTTCGTCCGGCCCGAAATGACCGTCGCCGAGTATCGGATCGATGAACAGCCGGTACGCATCACGTTGCCCGTGCGCGAGAAGCGCCGAGAGGTTGAGCCTCTCGTTGCCGAACTGGGCGCGCCCAGTGATTTCGTACGGACTCAAGCGCTGTTTGTCGGGCCGGATAAGAAATACCGGCAGATCAGAAGTGCGCGCGGCCTCGTTCAGCTCATCGCTCAGGCGATTGCGAATGGCCGCTTCGGTCAACCTTTCCAAGGAATTGCCCATCGGACGCTCTCCCGGAGAGCACCCCGCGACGACCACGACCTGCTCCGCACCGCCAGCAATCGCATCTGCAATAGCACTACTGCCCGCGAACAGACTGCTCGAAAATCGATGCACTTCCCCGCCGTTTCGATTGCCTAGAGGCAGCTTCAGCGGAACCGAAGGGACGAGGCCCGGAGGACTAAGAGCAGCGATCAACGCGTCGAAGAACAGGGTGTCGCCGGCATCAGCGAGGTCGACCGGCTCGGCCCGCGCCCACTCGAGGCGTCCCACACGGCTCTTGAGCTTCTTGAAAAACCGCTCCTTCAACATCGCGAACGGAACTTCCTGGCCGCTGTCGGTGTCTAGAGCGTAAAAGACGAGCTCGCGAAACCCGCGCTGACCGAGACTACCAGCAAGGAGCTTTCGATAGGCCTGGCCGAGCTCCGAGCGATCGTGCGGCCTCTCCTCGGTCGAGGTACCACGAACCGCCCGCCAGAAGGTCGATTCCAAAAGATCTCTGAGCGCACTGAGCTCGTAAAGCTCAGGCAGCGACGGACGACGCCGTCCGCGCGCCGCAGTCATCACCCACCACCCGAGCCAAAACGTACACAGCGTGATGAGGGGAACAACCATCGCGCGCAGGTAAAACGGCTCCCCCGCCTGGAGCAGATAGCCGAACCACGAAGGCTCGAGCGGGTTCGGGACCGAGCCGGTTACCAGTCGACCGATGATCGCAAACGGCACCACCAACAGCGCCAACAACCCAACGAGCACAGGCGACAAGAACGCTGCGAATGACAACGCGAGGCATGAAAGCGTCACTTTGTAGAGCGGCCGCAGCCCCCAGGGCGCGCGACTCGCAACCTGCGAGAATAGCCCCTCTTTTCCGTTGAGGCGCTGCTCCGCATCGATCGCGCTCAACGCCGCGACGAGTGCGCCCGCGCCCTTACCGAGAACGATATCGATGCGAACCCCGGCGGAATGCAGCGCATGCATCACCCCAGCAAGATAGGCGGACGCCGTACCCTCTCCAATCAGGACCACTGCCGTGCGACGATGGTGGCTATACTCCGCGCCGCGCGTTGGAGGATTGGGGCTCGCCATGTCGGGCTCATCATAAGGCAGCGTGGAGCATTCAGCATCCGGTTCTTCTTCGTGACTCCGAGGTGACCAGCTCTTCAGGGGGGTGTGTATAATCGCGCGGATGCAACAAGGGATTCACCATCGGCTAGAGCGAGCGCTTCGCGACGCTGTCAAGAAACTCTACGACGTCGAGCTTGGGGACGTGGTCAGCAAGCGTCCGCCGAAACCGAGCCTCGGAGACGCAGCATTTCCAATAGCGTTCGATCTCGCGCGGAAAGCAAAGTTGGCTCCTCGTAAGATTGCGGAGGCTCTGGTTCCTGCTCTGTCCGGAGTCGCCGGTGTCGACCGTGTCGAAGTCGCCGGTGCAGGATACTTGAACGTTTTTCTGGAGCGCGGCGGCTTTGTCTCGAGCTACCTGGCCGGGGACGAAGCTCCGACAGCGACGAGCGACAAGGTGATCGTCGAGCACACGAACATCAATCCGAACAAAGCAGCCCACATTGGCCACCTGCGAAACGCTGCACTCGGAGACACTTTCGTACGAGCGCTGCGCTATCGCGGCGAGAACGTCGAAGTTCAGAACTACATCGACGATACCGGAGTTCAGGTCGCCGACGTCGTCGTCGGCTTTCTACACCTCGAACATAAATCGTTCGAAGACGTCAAGGCGATTGCAGAGGGAGACGAGCGGTTCGACTACGTGTGCTGGGACCTGTACGCCCGCGTGTCGGACTACTACGCCGAGGATCGCGACCGCACGCGCCTGCGTGAAAACACCTTGAAAGCGATTGAGGAAAACACCGAGCCGGAGGGGCCGCTCGGCGCGTACATCGCCGAAAGGATCGTAAGGTGCCATCTCGCAACGATGGAGCGTATCGACGTCCGTTACGACCTCCTGCCGTGGGAGAGCGACATTCTGCGGCTACACTTCTGGGAGCGGGCGTTCGAGCTCCTCAAGGAAAAACAGGCGATCCGGCTCTCGTCGCAAGGCAAGAACGTCGGTTGTTGGGTCATGGACGCGAGCGATGGCGACCCAGACCCGAAAGAAGACCGGACGGAAGAAGACGAAAAAGTCATCGTGCGCTCCAACGGCACGGTGACCTACGTCGGCAAGGACATCGCCTATCAAATGTGGAAGCTCGGCCTACTCGACCGGCAGTTCGGTTTCGAGCGCTTTCACACCTACGACGATGGCCAAACGGTGTGGTCCACGACGTCTGCGACGCCGGCGCCCACACAAGCGGATGAGATACCCTCGTTCGGCGAGGGACAACGCGTCTACAACGTCATCGACGTTCGCCAAGCCTATCTGCAGGACATCGTCCAGCGCGGCGTGGCGTTGCTTGCGTCGGAGTCCGCGCGCGAGCGCTCGCATCACTTTTCCTACGAGATGGTCGCGCTCACGCCGGCGACTTGCCGTGAGCTCGGTTTTCCGGTGAGCCCCGAGGAAGAATCCAAGCCGTATCTCGAAGTCTCCGGGCGCCGAGGGCTGGGCGTGAAAGCGGACGACTTGCTTCAAGCGCTCGAGGACAAAGCGGTCTCGAAGGGCATGAAAAGAAATGCCGAGCTCCATGCTGACGAGCAACGCATCATCGCCCAAACCATCGCGCGCGGTGCCGTCCGCTACTTCATGATCAAATATACGAAGAACAAAGTCATCGCATTCGATTTCGAGGAAGCCTTGGCTTTCGACGGCGACAGCGGTCCGTACTTGCAATACGCTGCGGTGCGCGCCGCCAAGATCCTGGAGAAAGTCGATGTCGACCCGACCCAGGTGAGCGTTCCGGAGTCTCTCGACGAGTGCTTCGTCTCACTCGACCCTGACGAAGCCGAAGACGTCTGGGCACTCGTATTCGGCGCGGCCGAGCTAGCATCGGTTGTGGAAGCGGTGGTTCGCACAGAGGAGCCCGCACACCTGGCCCACTTCGCACTCGCGCTCGCTCAGCAGTTCAACGGCTTCTACCACCGGTACCACATCGCCGGCGAGCCCGATGAAACGAAACGCGCCCTCCGTCTTCTCGCCGTCCAGATGTTCTATCGCGAGCATACCACCGCCCTCGAGCTGATGGGCATCCCCGTCCCCGCCCGTATGTAGCTGACGCTTTGGGACCACGGAGTCACCGAGGCAACGCGGAGAAAAAGTGATCCTTTCCTCCATGAGCTCCGTGCCTCCGTGGTGAAAAAAACGGAACGCTTAATCAGATGCCGTGGTCGGCGAGCCAGGCGCGGGCGCGGGAGGCGACGCGGTCAGCACGGAAACGCTCCCATTGCTCGTTGCGGATCGGGTAGTGCGAGAGCGCCTCGTCGAATTTGAGGAACGCTCCTTTTTCGGTCAGGACTTGGTTGAGCTCGTCCTCGAACGCGTCGTTGTGCAACGTCTCGACGAAATCTTCCATGATCTGGAAACGCTCGCTCACCGATAGCGGCGTCACCAGCTCGTAGCGATTCGCCGGACCCTCCAGCTTTCCCGTGCCAAATTCATCCGACAACATGACGGTCTCCCCGGTTTCCCGGTCGTAGTAGTAGCGGACCGCATCGAGCGCGGAGGTCATGGCCGCAATCAGGCCGTCCAAGTCCGGGGTGCTCATACTCGCCGAACATTATCTATGCGCGGTTTTCTATGAGTGACCCCACCCCAACTCAAAACTGCCCGTTCCCGATATTTCGCGGCCCTACTCGACCGCGCCGACTTCCCGAGGGGGCCAGATTCGCACAAAGGCTTTGCCGTAGATGTAGCGCTCAGGAACCAGCCCCCAGCTCCGAGAGTCGTTGCTCCCGCGGCGGTTGTCTCCGAGAACGAAATAGTGTCCGGGTCGTATCTCCTGAGCGGCGAAGCCACGGTGGTCGGCATTCTCCGGGAAAACATACGTCTCGGCGATCAAGACTCCATCGACGTAAACGTCCCCGTTGCGAACCTCGACGGTTTCCCCAGGCAGTCCGATGACGCGCTTGATGAACGAAAGCTCCGGATCTTCCGGGTACCAAAACACGACGACGTCGCTGCGCTCAATATCGGCAAAACGATAGATGAACTTGTTTACCAGAATCCGCTCACCGTCGTGTAGCTCGGGGGACATGCTCGTCCCTTGAACTTTGAATGCCTGGACAACATAGGTAATCAGAAGCACACAAACCACCACCGCGATCGCGAGATCGTGGAGTAGATCGATGAGTGATTGAAACGGTCGTCCTTTTTCCGGAACGCGCCCATCCGCCCGATCCGCCTCCAGACGCCTCTCCGACTGGAGCGATGCGTCTGGAGAGCTCGTCGCACCCGAATCCGCCGGGGCTCGGTCGCACTCCGCATCCGGTGCAGCGGAATCGGCGGTCGTTGGCGAATCCACGCCGATTTCGGGTTCGTCGGACTCGGTGCCAATCGGAGTTGTCAAAGTTGCCTCATCACCCGCGTGCCCGCGACGCGGTCGTGGAGTCCACGCTTGTCGTCGGTAAACGCAATCAGAATGAAACCCAATCCGAGTATCAAAGAGCTCGCAAAATACCCTAACACTCTGAGAAAGGCACGCTGAAACCCTATGGGAGAGTCGCCGTCCTCCGTTTGCACCGAAAGCCCCAGAAGACTCTTTCCCGGCGTCGCACCCCGCGCAGCCCAAAAGAAGACGTAATACCCAAGACAAAGCAGAGGGAACACGATCGACACCGCTGCCAGGCTTCCTTCCGGAACGGGCCTGGGCCCGGTATCCCCGCCGTCAAGAGCGAACGTCCCCCACAAGAGTGTTGCCACGAGAAGCGGGATCCCGAGGATCATGCTGTCCACCAGGGCTGCAACGAGGCGAATGCCGAATCCGGCGGCCTCCTCCGCGCGTCGAGCGGCGGGGGTCGGTTTTCCCGGCCGGGGTCTGCCAGCCGCTATCGAAGCCGCGGGTTTGGCGCCACTTTCGGGTGCCTCGCCGAGAAGCTCGGAGCGATTGACTGCCTGAGTCACCAAACCGCGATCTTTTTTCGGCAGCTCATGGCCGCAATGGCCGCAAAACTCCGCGGGCAGCGGGACGGCTTTGCCGCACGCGGTACAGTTGACACTCGTCTTTTTATGGAGCTCGCCCCCGCACGCACGGCAGAAGCGGTCGGTGGCCAACGCCTGTTTTCCGCAGGAACGGCAGCTGAGAGTAGCTCCGGCACCGGGTCCCGCAGCCGGCGAGGAAGACGCGCCCGGCACGACGTCGCCTCCGCCGGGACCTTCCGGGTTGGCCGGATTGGCGCTATCCGCGGCACCAGCCCCCGCCACGGCGTCCGGTGCCGCTAGTGCGGTCGGTGCATCTTCGAGCTGGAACAGAAGACGCGAGGATCCGATTGCCACCAAATCCCCATCTCGCAGCGTTTTCTCCGCGTCAACTTTGTCCCCATTGACCAGGGTGCCGTTCGCGCTGTTGTTGTCCCGGAGCACATAGATATCCTCGCGCTGCTCCAAGATCGCGTGCCGGCGCGACACCATCGAATCGGAGAGGACGATATCGTTCGAGGGGTCGCGACCGATCGAGATGACCCTCGAGGCAATCGGGATTTCCTTCTTGCTGGCCGAAGTCGGGTTGATGAAGAGCTTCGCCACAGAGCTTCACCTTCCCTGCCGGAAACGGAACCGCTGGACCCAGCGAATCTTGACAGGAACGTCGTACTTGGTTGCCGGGTCCCAACGCCACCGGCCTACCACATCGGTAACCGCCTCGTCGAAAATCTCGCCAGCCGACTCCTGAACTCGGATATCGGTCACGGCCCCGGTCTCGTCGACGATGAAACTCAATTCAACGACACCCTCCAGCCCGTCACGCCGCGCACGCTCGGGATAACGCACGGCAGGACACTGGATGCATTCAGGGTCTACGACCCCCGCGGTGCCCCGCTCAACGAGCTCGCCCACCTCGACTCGCGGAGCCTGGGGTTCGGTGGGCGCCTCCGGAGTCGACGCGACCTCGCCAACCCGTTCGGTCAAAACCGCCTCCACCTCCACCGTACGTCCCGGGCGGGCGCGCACAGTGTCTTCCCAGGGAAGAAATCCGTCGCGGACGATGCGCAATTTGCGCTCGCCAGCCTGAACCTGCAGCCGATCCGTCGGTGTGACGCCGACCGCGCGGCCATCGATCTCCACCTGCGCACCGGCAGGGTTGCTGACGACGCGGACGCGCGCAGGCGGCGGCGGCTTGGGTGGCTCGGGCTGCAGCGTCACTTCGAGTGTGGCAACGGGAGCGTCAATGCTCAGCTCCGCCGTGAGCTCCTCGGACTGAAAGCCTTCGTGGCGCACCAGAAGATCGTAAGCCGCAAACGGCAGCTCGCCGAGCTCGAGCGGTGTCGTGCCGCGCTCCTCGCCGTCGACGACGACAGTGGCTCCTTCGGGCCCGCTGGTGATGAACAAGCTTCCGCTCTCGACGACGTCGACGGGCGCAGGCTCGGGGGGGATCACCGGATCCGATTGCTTCTCACCGCTGCCACCGGCGAGAAAGACAGCCAGGAGCACTACGAGAGCCACAAGCACGGCGCCACCCGCGAGTGCGAGTTTCTTTTGATCGAAGGGAGGCCGACGAGGACTCATTCCCCCGGAAATTTCCTTGTCGAGGGAGGCCGGCTCCGCTACGTCAACGGCGATGAGAGTCTCGTCAAGTTGGGCACCCGCGTAGAGCGTTTCCTCCGCCTCCTCGGCGACATAGACCGTTTCCTCTCCCGTGATCGCTGGGAGAGGGACGCTGGCGATAGTCTTCGTGCCATCAACTTCGGGCACGCTCGCTCCTGCGAACGTCGCGGTCGCACCTTCGAGAGCCTCATCCCGGTTCGCTGCGGCCGACGGGAGATTGACCGTTTCGTCGCTGGCCGAGCTCTGGGCATCCGCAGCGGGGACGAGCGTACCCGTCACCGGAGACGTAGGTTTTTTCGTGTCGGTCGCACTCGGCGCTTTTTCGAGAAAATTCGCCGGGTCTTTGACGATGATCGTCTCGCCTTCCAGGGCACCAAACCAAGACCCCAAACAGTGCTCGAGCTGCTCGACGAACATCGCCGCAGTCGGGAATCGCTCGAGGGGATCCTTGCTGAGCACCCTCGAGAAAACCTGATGCCATTTGTCCGGAAGAAGGCCCAAAATCTCGAGACCATCCGGGTGCACGGGATCTGAGTGCACGAGCTTGTACAGAATCGAGGTCACGTTGTTGCCCGGAAACGGCTGCTGACCGCTGAGCATTTCGAAGGCCACGACTCCAAGCGAAAAGATATCGGTTCGCCCGTCCAGGTCTTCGCCCATCGCTTGTTCGGGAGACATATAGCTGGGCGTTCCCATCATCAGTCCGGAGTTCGTCATCTCCGCGTCCATGAGCTTCGCGATCCCGAAATCCGTGACTTTGACCTTCTCCCCCCCGAAGACGATCACGTTCGAGGGTTTGATGTCGCGATGGATCACGCCTTCGGTGTGCGCGTAGTCCACGGCGGCCGCAATCTGGGAAACGAGACCGACGACGACTTCTGGGCGGAGCCGCTCCCCCTCGAGTAGCTCGGCGACGGTCTGCCCCTCGACAAACTCCATCGCAAGCCAAGGAACCTGATCTTCCGTATGCCCGACATCGTACAAAGTGATGATGTTGGGATGGGACAACCGGCCCGCGGTACGCGCCTCCGTTGCGAAGCGCTCGAGAAACGCCTTGTAGTCAGGGCTCTGGGGAGGCACGTCGAGGCGTAGCGTTTTGACCGCGACGGGCCGTTTGATGAGCGGGTCGAACGCTTTGTAGACCGCGCCCATGGCACCGAAGCCAACGGCTTCGATGATCTCATAGCGATCGATCTTCTTGGGGATCTCGCCTCTCGATTCGCTCAACGGGGTTCTCCGGCCATCCGGAATTGCAACCGGGGCCGACGGTCAAATTCGGTCAATGGTGCGAGGTAGCTGTCTCGCCACGAGTCAGGATCTATCTCTCCAAGATACAGTTAAGTCACTCTAACATAACCCTTTAAGGGGTGTCAACGCGACCCATGTAGCGAGCCGCACCGCGGGACGGTATGATAGCCAGGTCCGCGGACCCCCGGAGTTGCCGAGTTCCTATGTCACAAGCTCAATCGCTCGACTATCGCAGCCTTCCTTCCTACAAACCGTTGTTTCTAGACTATCTGCACCGATTCGACGCTTTGTCATCTTTCTTCGCGGGCGATCCGTTCGAGCCAGAGTCCTGGACGAAAGTGGCTTCCGAGCTCGACGTTGGCAACGCGCGCACCGGCACCGCCGCTCCACTCAAAGCGCTCAACCAGGCACTGGGTGCGGACGAGCACGCTTTGCGTTCAATCGACGGGCTTGGCGACGGCGCCCTCGCTGTTGTCAGTGGCCAACAGGTTGGGCTTTTCGGCGGCCCGCTCTATACGCTGTACAAAGCGATGAGCTCGGTGCGGTTAGCGCGCGCAGCGGAAGAGCGACTGCAAAAACGAGTCGTCCCAATATTTTGGATGGACGCCGACGACCACGATTTCGCCGAGGTGCAAAGCGCCTGGGTGCTCGACCCGTCGTACGATCTCGTTAACCTGCGCTACGAAGGGGGCGACTCCACCGAGAGACTCGCCGTCGGCGGGCGCAAGCTGTCTCCCGCTATTGAGGCGGTCGTGGATCACGCGGCCCAATCGCTTCCGCAGACCGAGTTCAAGGAAGACGTGCTCTCAGCGCTCCGCCAAAGCTACTCACCGGGGAAGACGTTGGCAGAAGCGTTTGGCACGTGGCTTTTGCGCATGACGCGCGGTACTGGCCTCGTCGTCGTCGATCCTGCGCTTCCGGAGCTCAAAGCGATCGGAGCCAGCGTTTTCGAGCGAGAGCTAGCCGGCGGCTCCACGAGCACCCAGTTGGTGCAACAGACAACCGACGAGCTGCTCGCCCTGGGCTACCACGCGCAAGCGAACGCCTCGGAAACCAACCTGAACTTGTTCTACGCCGACCCGATGCGCAATCCGATCAGCGCCTCAGCGAACGCAACGGAAAAAAGTGACCTGGTGCGCCAGCTCCGAGATGAGCCGACCCGGTTCAGCCCGAACGTGTTGCTCCGCCCCGTCTATCAAGACACGCTATTCCCGACTCTCGCTTACGTCGCCGGCCCCAACGAGCTCGCCTACTTTGCGCAGCTGAAACGGGTTTACGAGCATTTCGACGTGACCATGCCCCTCATCGCGTCCCGCACGAGCCTCACGGTCATTGAGCGGCCGCAGGCACGTTTCCTCGATCGCTACGGCGTGGACCTCGTCAAACTCGACTCGGATGACGAGTCCGTGCTCAACGACATCGTCCGTGCACAAACTCCACCTCAGCTCGACGAAGATTTGTCCCGCGCCCGGAACTGCATCCAGGACATCACCACCGCTCTCGAGCGAGACCTCAAGGGTG
Source organism: uncultured Acidobacteriota bacterium (assembly GCA_947259165.1). Classification (GTDB taxonomy): domain Bacteria; phylum Acidobacteriota; class Vicinamibacteria; order Marinacidobacterales; family SMYC01; genus CAMYKY01. The sequence continues at coordinate 40,139 of CAMYKY010000010.1, forward strand.
TCGACGAGTCGCTCGTTCCCGCTGTCAAGTCGACACGGGGAAAGCTATTTCATCATTTGCAAGAACTCGAGACGAAAGCACTTCGTGCGGTCAAGCGGAAAAACGACACCGTTCGCCAGCAGTTTCTTGCCACGCGCACGGCGCTGTTCCCCGGCTTCGAGATGCAGGAACGGAAATTGTCGCCACTCGGCTATTTCAACAAGTATGGCTGGCACTTCGCGTCGATGGTCGAGGACAAGGCGGACCCCGCGCTCAAAGCGCACGCGCTGCTCTATCCTTAAGCTGTCCCTCGAGGCCTCTTGTCGGACTAAAGCCGGCCAGACCGGCTGCCGATACAGCTTTGAGCGGAATATGAGACGAACCCCATCGACAAGAGCCCATGGAGCCACGCCCAGGGCCTCGCTGGAGCGTGAGCTTCGTTTGACCCGTTTGCGAGACAGCGTGCGGGCGGGTCGCTACCATGTCCCCGCAGATTCTGTCGCCAAGAGTATTCTCCGGCACCTCGGCACTACGGAACGTGAGGACGAGTCGCTGGCCGCTCAGCAGCGATAGTCGTAAACCAGTTTGTCGTCTTGAATCGGCCCGAGGATCTCGTGAACGAACCGCTGGTGCTCGGAGTGGACCTGGTACGCCTCGAGTGCCGCGTCGTCGTCAAACTCCATGACGAGCGCAAGTGGGTGCGATCGCTCGGCTTTGACCCCGAGCCCCTCACCGACACGCAGATCCCGCACCCCTGGAATAGGGCCGAGAGTTTCTTTGGCCTGCGCGATGAACGCACCGGTATCGGCAGACGAGATTTCCGGCTTGAGTCGAATAAGAACTACATGGCAAATCATGCGCGCACCTCGGAAGAAAGAATACCCCATTGGAGGCAGAGGGTCCGATGAGCGCGACTCCCGCGGCTACGCCGTGCGAGCGAGTACGGCGATGGGTCTCGGGTGCAGGTGCGCCGTGAGTCGCGAACGGAGTGTCCGAACTGCCTTGGTGTGGATCTGAGAAACGCGCGACTCGTTGACACCGAGAACGTCTCCGATTTCCTTCATCGTCAGCTCTTCGTGATAGTACAGAGTCATTACCAGCCGCTCCCGCTCGCCCAGCCTCTCGACGGCGCTCGCGAGCAGGGCAATGAGCTCCCGCCGCTCGAGCAAATCATGAGGGTCGCTACCCTTGGGATCGCGCACGAAGACGTCGATGTCATCGACCCCTTCGACACGTTCGGCCCTCACCTCCGCACGGCGGACTTCCTCGACGATTTTGCGAAGCCGGGTCGTGGACAGCTCGAGCTCGGTGGCAAGCTCCTCGTCGCTCGGTGCTCGTCCCAGGAGACACTCGAGTCTCGCCGACGCTGCGTCGAGCTCACGACGTCGACGACGCACCGAGCGCGGTAACCAGTCGAGAGCACGGAGACTATCGAGAATCGAGCCACGGATCCGAAGCTCGGCGTACGTCCAAAAACGCACGCCTTTGCTGACATCGTACTTGGCGGCAGCGTCGAGCAGGCCGAGAAAACCGGCCTGGGTCAAGTCGCAAAGCTCCACCTGCGACGGCAGCCGGCTCGCGACATGAAGTGCCACCCGCCGAACCAGCGGCAAGTACTCCTGAACCATGGCCTGTTTGCTTGCGTTCATCGTGACGTATTTTCCGGGGTGTTTGCGGCGCGCAGTGGTGTGTTGCAAGAAAACTGCCAGCAACCAAAGCTCATGAAATGAGCTACTTGGACCTGGGGATGGGGGCAAGTTCCCCTAGGGGCGTGTTAAAACTTTAAACCCGCTGAGAATCCAGCACACCGATCCCCACTGCTGAAACGGTGACCTTTCGTGCCCGTGTCCGCGTGCGTGCCCGTGCCCGATAAATCTTGGTCACGGGTTTTCCTGTGAGTGCTTTTCTTGGTCGGGCACGGGCACGAAAAGCCAGCTACGGCGGCGTCAATTCATGCTCAGCAGCCCCGACCCAGGTCGCGTTCACCAGCTGGCCTACTAGATTCGTCGACGAGCGCAGCATGTCCAGGGGACGTTCGACACCGAGCACGAGCGCCGCGCCTTCGATCGGAAGTCCTAGGGCGGCGAGAAGGATCGTCAAATTGACGAAGCTCGCCGCCGGAACGGGCGCTACCGCGAGCGAAGACAGCATCGCGGTCACGATCAAGCTCGTCAAGCCCTGGGCTCCCAATGAGGCGCCGTAGACTTGCGCAATGAACAACACCGAGATGGCTTGATAGATAGCACTGCCGTCCCGGCCAATCGCCGCACCCAAAGGCAGCACGAAGCTCGCGACTCGTGACGAGAGCCCCATACTCTTTTCCATAGCCGCCATCGAGACGGGAAGGGCTGCGGCGGTCGAACAGGTCGCAAAGGTGATCAGAAGCGGCGGCTTCGCCGCGTCGAGGAAACGACCCACACTCTGCCGCGCCACCACCCGCAGCATCACTCCGTACACGACAACGATATGAACAACGAGCGCGAGCACGACGACACCGGCGTAAGCAGAAAGACTCCAGAGAATCGAGAGGCCCGATCGACCGACGACCGCAGCCATCAAACCGAAGACACCGAACGGTGCGAGCTGCAAGATCCAACCGGTGATCTTGACGAACATCTCCGCAACGCTTCGCGAGAGATCAACGACAGGCTTGCGCTTATCAGCAGGGAGCGCACTCGCGGCAAGACCGACGAGAATCGAGACGAGCAAAACTTGAACGACGTTGCCCTCGACCGCCGCTCGGATTGGATTATCGGGAACGATACCAACGAGCGTGTCGACGAGAGACTCTCGCGGCGCATCCGGATCCACGTCTGGAACTTCCTGGCCTTCGAGAAGGCTCGCACGCGCAGCAGCCGACATCGTCGTTCCTGGGCTCAACAACGACCCGATCGAAATCCCGATGATCAGAGCGAGGAACAGACTGACGAGAATGAATCCGAACGCCCGCAGCCCCATCCGCCCCAACGCTGCCCGTCCTGGTAATCCGGCTATCGCCACGACGAGAGACGCCGCAACCAAAGGAACGATCACCATCCGAATGAGCTTGATGAACAGCGTCCCCAAGGGCTCGAGGATGGAGGCGGCTTCGCCGAAATACGCACCGACGAGGACACCGGCAACGAGCCCAATCGCGACGCGGTTGTGAATCTTCAAACTGGCCGGAGCGTAGCATGATCGGCATTTCGCCGTGAGGGCAGCTTCGACGGAGCCCGGACGATATCTCACTCCTTCGAAGAGGTCCGATGCGGACGATTCAGCATTCGGTTTCACCACGGAGTCACGGAGAGCACGACGCGAGGACAACCCTTTTCTCTATGATCCGCCGAGACTCCGCGGTGAAATCGGCGGGCCATTGGGGAGGCGAAATGCGCACTCCACGGGGTCAAGCAAACCGTTCTTTGCTTGGATCTTGCGCGAGTGCGGAGAAGTTGTTATCACCACTAATATGAAAGATTCGCCACTCGTCGCCCAGCTGAGCCGCATCGCGTCCGAGCGCATTCTCATCATCGACGGGGCGATGGGCACGATGATCCAAAGCTACAAGCTGGACGAAGACAGCTTCCGCGGTGACGCCTTTCGCGAGCACTCGATGCCGCTCAAAGGGGCCAACGACCTACTCTGCTTGACGCAGCCCAGGATCATCGAGGAAATCCACCAGCGTTTTCTCGACGCGGGCGCCGACGTCATCGAGACGAACACATTCAATGGAACATCGATCGCGATGGCGGACTACGGGCTGGAGTCTCAGGTCTATGAAATCAATCGTCAGGCCGCCGTGATCGCGCGTCGCGCCGCTGACGCAGCGACGCAGAAAACACCCGACCGACCTCGATTCGTCGCCGGCTCGATGGGGCCGACGAACAAGACGGGTTCTATCTCCCCCGATGTCACCAACCCCGCATTCCGCGGCACGACCTTCGATGCGTTACGCGATGCGTACTACGAGCAGGTGCGGGGCCTCATCGACGGTGGCGTGGACATCCTTTTGCCGGAGACTGCTTTCGACAGCCTCAACATGAAAGCAGCGTTGTTCGCGATTCAAGATCTCTTCGAACAACGCGGCGTCATTTTGCCGGTTATCTCTTCTATGACGGTCGTCGACGAGAGCGGGCGCAACCTGTCAGGGCAAACCCCGGAAGCCTACTGGATCTCGGTCTCGCATGCGCCGTTACTCGCTGTCGGGATCAATTGCGCCCTCGGCCCCTCGACGATGCGTCCCTATGTCGAAGAGCTCGCTTCGACGTCAAACGTGCTCGTAAGCTGCGCGCCAAACGCCGGCCTCCCCAACGCTTTTGGCGGCTACGACGAAACCCCGGAACAAATGGCGCAAACTCTCGGAGAGTTCGCCGCTGAAGGCTGGCTCAACTTCGCCGGAGGTTGCTGCGGCACTACCCCCGAACATATCGAAGCAATCGCGGAAAGCGTGCGCCGATACACTCCACACACGCCTTCCCCGTCATCGAGCTTCACACAGCTTTCCGGGCTCGAGCCCCTGACGATCCGGCCCGATTCCAACTTCATCGTGATTGGCGAGCGAACCAACGTCACGGGCTCTCGCAAGTTTGCGCGTCTCGTCACATCCGGCGCGCTCGAAGATGCACTCGATGTCGCGAGGGATCAGGTCGAAGGCGGCGCCAATATCCTCGATGTGAACATGGACGAAGGTCTTCTCGACTCCGAGAAAGCAATGACGACCTTTCTCAATCTCGTCACCACCGAGCCGGACATCGCCCGGCTTCCCATCATGGTGGACAGCTCCAAGTTCTCCGTAATCGAGGCCGGTCTGAAGTGCCTTCAGGGAAAGAGCATCGTGAACTCGATCAGCCTCAAAGAAGGCGAAAACGTCTTCACCGCGCAGGCTCGCAAGGTAAGGCAATACGGCGCCGCCGTCGTCGTCATGGCGTTCGATGAGGAAGGACAAGCGGCCACCACCGATCGCAAAGTGGAAATTTGCAAGCGCGCGTACAAGATTCTCACCGAACAGGTCGGCTTCGCACCACAGGACATCGTGTTCGATCCCAACGTCCTGACCGTCGCAACGGGCATGGATGAACACAATGATTACGCGTTGGCGTTCATCGACGCGACCAAGCGAATCAAGACAGAGTGCCCCGGCGCGAAAGTCTCCGGCGGCATTAGCAACTTGTCGTTCTCTTTTCGCGGCAATGACTACGTGCGCGAAGCGATGAACTCGTCGTTTCTTTACTACGCGATCCGCGCCGGACTCGACATGGGCATCGTCAACGCCGGACAGCTCGCAGTCTATGACGACGTCGAGCCCGTCTTGCGCGAGCGAATCGAAGACGTCTTGTTCAACCGCAACTCCGACGCGACCGAAGCTCTGATCGGGTTCGCGGAGGAACAAAAGGGCCCTGGAATCAAGCGAGAGAAGGACGACGCGTGGCGCGAAGCAACGGTCGAACAGCGACTGTCGCATGCGCTCGTCCGGGGCATCGTTGACCATATCGTGGACGATTCCGAAGAGGCACGGACGAAATACGGCCGCCCATTGGCCGTTATCGAAGGCCCGCTCATGGATGGGATGAACATCGTGGGGGATCTCTTTGGGGCCGGCAAGATGTTCCTCCCTCAGGTGGTGAAGAGCGCACGGGTCATGAAAAAGGCCGTGTCCTATCTCGAGCCGTTCATGGAAGAAGAAAAACGCGCTTCGGGAAACACCAGCAGCAAGGCAAAGCTAGTCCTCGCGACCGTCAAAGGAGACGTTCACGATATCGGCAAAAATATCGTCGGGGTCGTTCTCGCATGCAATGGCTACGAGATTCACGATCTCGGCGTCATGGTCCCCGCCGAAAAAATCCTGGAAGCCGCGCGTAGCGAGAAAGCGGACTTCATCGGCCTCTCCGGTCTCATTACTCCGTCGCTCGATGAGATGGTACACGTCGCCTCCGAGATGCAACGCCAGGGTCTCGAAGTACCTCTGCTAATCGGCGGCGCCACGACATCACGCAAACACACGGCGGTGAAGATTGCGCCGTGCTATCGACACGAAACGATTCACGTGCTCGACGCTTCGCGCGCCGTCACCACGGTGAGCGAGCTGTTGAGCGGGGACGCTCGCGCGGATTTTGTCGCCAAAAACCGCGAGGACCAAGACGTGATGCGACGCGAATACGAGGAGCGCGAGCGAAAACTCCTTCCCTACGAAGCCGCGAAAAGCCAGTCGCTCGCGCTCGAGTGGTGCTCGCAGGACATCGCAAAGCCCGATTTTCTCGGAGTCCGCGTTCTCGACTCGGTACCCCTTGCCGAGATCACGGACTACGTCGATTGGACGCCGTTTTTTCATGCCTGGGAGTTTCGTGGGCTCTACCCGGAGTTGCTCGACAAGCCTGACGCAGGTCCGGCCGCTCGCGAGCTCTTCGACAACGCCCAGAGTCTGGTTCAAGAGCTCATCGCGAACGAACAGCTCACGGCGCGAGCCGTCTACGGGTTCTTCCCGGCCAACCGCGACGGGGACGACATCATTATTTATACAGACGACAACCGCGACGTCGAACGGACACGCCTCCACACGCTTCGCCAGCAGCAGGAAAAACGCAATCAGAACCCCCATCTGGCTCTGGCCGATTTCGTGGCGCCGACGGGTCACGCGGACTACATCGGCGCGTTTGTCGTCACTGCCGGAATCGGCACCGACGAGCTCGTCAAACACTACGAGAGCGACCACGATGATTACCACGCCATCATGGTCAAAGCTCTCGCGGATCGTTTCGCCGAAGCGCTCGCAGAGAAAATCCATGAGCAGGCGCGCCGCGACTCGGGGTTCGGCAAGGAGGAGAAACTCGAGAAGCAGGATTTGATCCGCGAGCGCTATCGAGGTATTCGACCCGCACCCGGCTATCCTGCTTTGCCCGATCACAGCGAGAAGGCAACGTTGTTTGCGCTACTCGACGCGGAAAAAAACGTCGGTGTCACTCTGACCGAGAACTTTGCGATGCTTCCAGCCGCTTCAGTCAGCGGTTTGTACTTCAATCATCCTCGAGCGAAGTACTTCAGCGTTGGTAAGATCGGACGCGACCAGGCCGAGGACTACGCCGCACGGAAAAACGTGCCGCGCACCGAGATCGAACGCTGGATCCGATCGAACGTCGGCTACTGAGCTAATAACGGCTTTGACACGGAGTCTCATTCGGCTATCGGCTATCGGCATCCGGTTGATGCTCGGTTGACGAGAGTCTTTTTTCCACACACCTGAGCTCGATAAACAATCTTGGCCTTCCCGAAGGCTTGCGCGCCGCGTCGAGGCGCAGTCGCTGGGGCCGGCAAATAAATCCGGACCGAGCAGTAACCGAATGCCGATAGCCGAATGAGACTGAGCTGAAAAGGTTGTCACCAGAGTACAACGCAGCGGTGGAGCATCACGTCGCTCGCTGATTTCCCTCGGACCTGACCGAGAAAGTGGATCGGCTGCCAGTCGCGTAGACTCTGAAACTCGGGACGGGCGAGCCGACACTCCACGAAAGAAAGCTCGTAGTCAGTCGCGAGCAGAAGAGGGTCGTGGACGTAGGGGTTTTGTTCAACGAGCTTGAACCCGTCGGCAAAATCCCTCATGTTATGGGGTGCCACCGTTCCCGAGAATACCGCGAGCCGGCCTTTGTACTCTGCGTCGGCCTCGGCTTCGGAGTTCGGGAAAAGGTAGTCCGCGTAAAGCTCCGCCACGTTGACGTGCAGAGTCCTCCCTCGCCTCACGAGCTCGACCGCCCCCTCCCGCAACGCGCGGAGTGACATAGCGCTCGGTGCCTCTTCGAACGCCTTCACGAGTGACGCGAGCCGCGCGTGAGCCTCGGCGGCGTCCGACTCATCGAGCTCAGCGCGCAAGACGGCTGCGGCCTCGAGCTCGACGTCGGTTAGAAACGGCGGGATCGGAGGCGGCAGTCCTCGCGTGTCCGGCGCCGGTCGTTGGGTAAAGCCTTGCCGAAGCGGGTTACTCTCGATCGGAGAGCCGACAGGAGGCTCTTTCGCGTTCTCCGGTGCAGCCACGACCGGCGATGCCTCCGGCGCCGGTTCCTCGGGCCCACCACACGCGATCATCGCCCCACACAGCAACAGGATCGCCTGTCTCATCATCGATTCTTTGCTCGCCACTCCGCGACGGCGCGGTAGCCGCCGCCGAGACTAGCACACTCGCGCGAGCATCCCCGACGACAGCAACGACTTTGACGGGATGGCCTTTGCGCCAAGACTGGCGCCAAAGGTTTTCGTTTTCAAATCGGTACCGTACAATTATCTTGGGGGAATTCTTCTTGAAGAAACTCTTGTGGCTTCTTGCCTTCGTCGTGATGGCGACGGCCGTGAAAGACATCGTTGGCTACTTCGGCCCAATGGCGGCGGCGTTTCGAGCCTATCGAGACGAGGCCGAGACGCTCGAGCTCGCGCGCGCGAAAGCGAAGTCGTTCGGAGACATCGAAGGTTATATCGTTGACGCAAGCTACCACTTGGACACGGCGGAGCCCGCCGGCGACAACGAAGTCCGCCTCACGGTCGTCGAAGCAATCCAGTTCCAGCGCATGAGCGAAATGAAGCCCTTCGGCAATCGGAGAGTGGCCCAGACTCGCCAGTACGTGCTGATGCGTCACGTCGACGGCCGGTGGGTACTGTCCCACATCGAAGAAGACGCCACCGAAGTCGTCGAACTCTCTCAAGTTGTCGAACAGCTCGACGACAAGTAGCGACGGAATCTCTTGTGGTAGTCTTCGGGCGGAGCGGAACGGAAACATGAAGAGAATGACACTATGTCTAGGTTTGGTGGGGCTTCTGGCCATGGCGTGGTCGATATCGGCACAGGAGGAGGCCACCACGGTTCAATCCGGCGTGTTTTCCGAAGAACAAGCGGGACGCGGTGAGCAGCTCTTCGGCGAAGCCTGCCTGGTCTGCCACCAGCCCGAAGAGTTCGCCACCGGTGGCTACATGGACGGATGGAGCGGCATGAGCGTGAACGATTTTGTGGAGTTCGTGCGCTCGACCATGCCGGAGGACAACCCCGGTCGTCTCAAACGCGAAGAATACATCGACATCATCGCGTTCGTCTTTCAGCAAAACGGGCTTCCGGCGGGAGAGACCGAAATGGAGCGAGCGGGGCTCAAGGACATTCAGATCGAAGGCCCCTTCGGCGAGTCCGCCCAGTAGATTCGTCCGACACGTGGGCTCGAGCCGCACCCAGGCTCGAGCCAATGTGCAACTACCGATTGAGAAACGCTCCAGCACAGCTCTTCGGGGCCTCCGACCGAGACCTTGACAACCTCGTTGCCTTCGCCCTAATCTCGCCCCGAAACGAGTGCGGTCGGGGTCCGGCGGGATGTTTCAAACTCAACGCCGTATTTACCTGCAAGCTTACGGACTGATCCGTGGCGCACGGCGCGAGCCTGGCGTCATTGGAGGGAGGTAACATGGGATTGTTGGACTTTGTTTCAAGTGTTGGCGAGAACTTGTTCGGAGGAGGGGTCGAATCCGATCAAGAACGCTCGGCCAAATTGGAGAACCACGTTCGAAAACTCGGTCTCGAAGTGCAGCAGCTCAAGATCGATGTGAACAAGGACGTCGCCACGGTGTCAGGTCGGGTCGAGGCCCAGGCCGAGCGGGAGAAGATCCTCCTCGCTGTCGGGAACACCGAAGGGATCGCCCGAGTCGACGACCAGGTCGAGGTCGTGACGCCCGAGCCGGAGGCGAAGTACTACACCGTGGTCAAAGGAGATTCTCTCTCCAAGATCGCGAAAGAGGTCTACGGTGACGCGATGCAGTACCCCGTCATCTTCGAGGCGAACAAACCGATGTTAACCAACCCCGACCTGATCTATCCCGGTCAAGTTCTGCGCATCCCTAATAAATAGTCACGCCGACAGAGTCGGCGTATCAAGCACCCCTCTCCCCCCGAATGGGGGGAGAGGCCTGGGTGAGGGGGATGTACACGCGTTGCACCGTGCACCTGCACCCGTTGTACCCGTGCCCCCGATCTCGGACCCCATTGGGCAGAGCCCCAGACTGAGCAGCTGTGGTTCGCGATTCGAGTTCTTCGAATGCAGGCGTTGTGCCAGCGCGGATAGAGTCGATTTCTTTGGTTTTCAGCGTCATCACTCGCCTTCGAGCAACGCCCCCTAACCCGATGGCGCTGCGCGCCATCGACCTCTCCCCCCTTTTGGGGGAGAGATTAATCAAAATCAACAACCTCTCCCCCAAAAGGCGGAGAGGGCCTCTTGGTTAGCCTCTTCCGTCACAGTGCTCACCGACACGCCACACCCTAGACCCAATCGAGGGTGCGCTGCACCGCCTTGCGCCAGCCTGCGTAGAGTCGTTCCCGCTCGTCCGACTCCATCCGCGGAGTCCACTCCTGATCCGCGGCCCAGTTTTCCCGGAGCTCGGCCTCGTTCGACCAAAACCCAACGGCGCGTCCGGCTGCGTAGGCAGCTCCGAGTGACGTCGTTTCATTTACCCGCGGTCGCACGACCGGCACATCGAGCATATCGGCTTGGAACTGCATGAGAAGATTGTTGACGACCATACCGCCATCGACCTTCAGGGACGTCAACTCGACGCCCGAGTCCTTGTGCATTGCGTCCAGCACTTCCTTCGTCTGATACGCCGTGGCCTCGAGACTCGCTCGCGCGATGTGCTCCTTGCGAATGAAGCGCGTCAGCCCAACCATGACCCCGCGAGCATCGCTGCGCCAGTGGGGCGCAAACAGACCCGAAAAAGCGGGAACGAGGTACATCCCGCCATTGTCATCGACGTGATTCGCTAGCTTCTCGACTTCGGGAGCGGACGCGATCAAACCCAGATTGTCGCGTAGCCACTGAACCAAAGCCCCAGCGATGGCGACCGAACCCTCGAGCGCGTAGACCGTGGGCTCAGACCCGATCCGATAGGCGACGGTGGTGAGAAGTCCGGAATTCGATGGAACCACCTCGGTGCCGGTATTCAGCAGGAGGAAGCACCCGGTACCGTAAGTGTTCTTGGCCTCGCCAGCGTTGAAGCACGTCTGACCGTACAGAGCGGCCTGCTGGTCCCCGAGGTCACCGCAAACGGGAATAGCCCTGCCGAACGCGCCTCGTTTCGACGTGGTCCCGTACAACGCCGGATCGGAAGAGGGGCGAATCTCGGGCAGCATGGCCGCCGGAATTCCCATGACGTCGAGAATCTCGGAGTCCCAATCGAGGGAGCTCAGACTCATGAGCTGAGTGCGGCTCGCGTTCGTCACGTCGGTGACGTGCGCCCCCCCGGACACGCCTCCCGTCAGATTCCAAATGAGCCATGTGTCCATGTTGCCGAAGAGGGCGTCTCCCCGTGCAGCGGCCTCCCGCACCTCCGGCACTTCGTCAAGAAGCCATCGGATTTTGGGCCCGGAAAAGTACGTGGAGAGCGGCAGACCGGTGGTGGCACGAAACCGGTCCTGACCTCCATCGCGCGTCAGCTCCCGACAAATCCCGTCAGTGCGCGTGTCCTGCCACACAATCGCCGGATGAAGCGGCTTTCCGGACTTTTTGTCCCAGACAACCGTGGTCTCCCGCTGGTTCGTTATCCCGACGGCCGCGATCCCTTCACCTTGAATGCCCGCCTGCTCGAGCGTGCGCCGGATGACAATCTGCGTCCGGTCCCAGATCTCGTCGGGGTCGTGCTCCACCCAGCCCGGCTTCGGATAGATCTGCTCGTGTTCGAGCTGGTGCGAGGCGACCACTTCACCACTATGGTTGACCAAAAGGCAGCGAGTGCTGGTCGTCCCCTGGTCCAATGCTGCTACGACGTCAGCCACATCAACCTCCATAAGTATCTATTTATCAGCAACTTAGATATTATCACTTGTTCACAGCCTCATGCAAACCAGAGTTAAAGTAAAATCTCAGGAAACAGCATTAAACCTCTTGCAATATAGAGATCTCCGTTGTAGAGTTTTTCATGGAATGGGGGTCGCACTTCTCGAGAGACTTCATGCGCGGCTTTCCTTTCCGAAGGGCAATTCACTCCAAGGACGAGGTTAATTGAATGGGCCAGGGATTACAGCTTAGGCTTCTCACGACGGGACTCCTGGCCCTCCCTTTTCTCATCGGCGGGTGCAAGCTCGAAGAAGCTCTACTTCCCACGGACCCAACCGGCGCCGACGCGGTCTCGGGCGACGGCGTCGGGGTCTTCGCCACGACTTCAGGAAGCGACATTACAGCGCCCATTATCTCGAATCCGCTCTCAGGGAGCACCGTTTCGGAACCGCAGCCCAATTTGAGCGTTCTCAATTCGGCGCAAAACAGCACCAGCGCCCGAAGCTACCTTTTCCAAGTCTCGAACGAGTCGAGTTTTGCCAGCCTGGAAGCCCAGTCGGCACAGGTTCCCGAGGGGCAAAATGGCAGCACCTCGTGGACCGTCGACTCGCCCCTCTCGGATGGACGTTATTTTTGGCGCGTTAGAAGCCGCTCCGGCACCGTCGACAGCCCATTCTCCTCGACGGCCGACTTCACGATCGGCAACGGAGGCGGCCCACCGCCCCCGAACAACCCGCCCCCGAACAACCCGGCTCCGTCACCCGCAGCCGGCACCGTCGTTTTCGACCCGCTGATCGGCGGCAGCATCGGACAGGTCGCAGGCGGCCAGTTCACCGCCTCGGGATGGCAGGTCACGAGTCCTGGTAACTTCATCCGCTACGAAGTCCCAGCGATGGCCAAAGGGTGGGTCGAGTTCGACACCAGCGGCCTCAAGGAGATCAATTCGTCTCCGGACCAGTTCATGCTCTTCGGGATGTGGGACCCATCTGCGGGCCCGTATCGCGCCAACCCGTTTCGGGTACACCTGCAAAAGCTCCACCCGAACCCCCATAACCCGCCGTATCTCAGGCTGCGCTGGATCGCCAACGGCGAGCAGCACGACGAAGGTAACAACTTCCTCGACTGGAACCCGTCACGAACTTATCACTGGCGTCTCGAGTGGGGCCCCGGTGGCGGCGGGAACACCGCCCGGGTCTATCTCGACGGCCAACTCATGATCACCGTGAACTACAACCGAGCGTACCGGCCGAACGTGCTCTACATCGAGCTCGGCATCGGCGAGCGCGGCGAATCTATCGTAGGAGCCAAGTACTCGAACCTACAGATTGGAAATTAGAGTTTTGAACAGCCTCGGGTCCGAGACGACCCCCTCGGCCCGACTAGCCTCCCCTGAGGTCTCGTCCTTCTCACCGAGACTTCCGGGGAGGCCCTCCCTCCTGTAGCGGGCGTCGTCTCCTCGAGGCGCCCGCGCTTGTTTCGGACAACTCCTTCGGCTTCATGTTCCATCGTGCACGGCGATGCAGTCAAAGGCAAAGAGAGACGGGGATAGGAGGGGATGTGGGGATAAGACAAGCTCTGTGCAACGCCCCATCTCCAAACTTCGGATCATGTCCATCCCCTAATCCCCTTTGCCTTTGACGACCTCCCAGTCAGCCGTGACGGCGGGCCGTTGGCGACGGAAATGAGAGTCTCGTATACTAAGTCTTTGAAAACGAGTCACATCGTGTCATGAGTAGCGCTAGCCTAGTCAGCGATCAGGAACAGACACAGGGCGACCGGAAGACCCTGGTCGTTCTCGTCGATGACGACCGTAATCTGTGCGATCTCGTCGAGCGGTTCCTCGAGCGGGCTGGGCACCGCGTCATCATCTTTCATGAAGGTGAGAGCTTCCTGGCGGCACTCGGTGCCATGATGCCGGACGCCATTTGCCTCGATCTGAGCATGCCCGGCATCGGAGGCTTGGAGACACTCGAGCTCATCAAAGAACGACAGTCGCAATTGCCGGTCATCATCCTGACCGCTGATCACACGGTCGACAGTGTGGTTGGGGCAATGCAACGCGGAGCCTACGACTACATCGTCAAGCCGATCGACAGGACCAAGCTCATCACCACGGTCGGCAACGCCGTGGAGCACTACCGCATGTCGATGCGGTTGCGGCAGCTCGAGCGCGAGGTCGAAGGCGACGGGTACAAAAACATCGTCGGCGAGTCACCTCCGATGAAGGAGCTGTTTCGCCAAATGGACCGTGTCGCGGCGAGCGATATCACGATCCTCGTTCACGGCGAGAGCGGCAGTGGCAAAGAGCTCGTCGCGCAGGCGATCTACGAGTCGAGCGGACGCAAGTCCGGCCCATTTGTTGCGCTGAACTGCGCCGCAATCCCCGAGACACTGCAGGAGTCGGAAATCTTTGGGCACGAAAAGGGCGCGTTTACGGGCGCCGTCACCCGCCATATCGGCAAGTTCGAGCAAGCCGACGGCGGTTGCTTGTTTATGGACGAAGTCGCAGAGCTGAGCTTGACGCTCCAAGCAAAGCTCCTGCGTGCCATCCAGGAGAAACGATTCCACCGCGTCGGCGGATCCACACAGGTGCGCTCCGATTTTCGCCTTATCGCGGCCACTCACCGAAACCTTCTCGAAGAAGTGAAACGGGGCCGCTTCCGCGAGGATCTCTACTTCCGAATCGCGGTGTTCGAGCTGGAGGTCCCGCCGTTGCGCGCGCGCGGTGACGACGTACTTCGCCTCGCCGAACGATTCCTCGAGCAGTACAAAGCCAAGGGTCAACCTCGGCCCCGCCTCGCCCATGAGGTCATCAACCTTCTGAAGGGCTACGGCTGGCCCGGCAATGTGCGAGAGCTCGAGAACATCATGCAACGTTGTCTGTTGATCGCCAAAGGAAACATCATCGAGCCCGACGACCTTCCGCCGCGGCTTTCGAATGCGTCGGTGTCGGGGGACACACCCTCCCCGGAGCTCGACGCACGATCGACGAGCTCGACGGCATCAGCGGCGGTTGGCACTCACCAGTCCTCCGCACCCTCCGCACCCTCCGCCTCGTCGCACCTCGACACGCTCGACCTCAAGCAGCTCGAACGCCGTGCGATCGAGCAAGCCCTCGTAGAAGCGAACGGAAATCTTTCTCAGGTCGTGCGCATCCTGGGCATCGGCCGAACGACCCTTTACCGAAAACTCAAAGCCCACAAGCTCCGAGAATAGCCCCCCGCCGCGGGGACCTCGACGTGATCAAATCAACTTCGGTACGGCGTGAACGTGAGGTCGCGGCGCGTATTCGCGAGCTCGGACGGATGCTCGCCGACCCGAATGCGACGCTGCAAACCCATGAGCTAGGCTCCGACGTGCTACTCGCCCTTCTCGACGGCGAGCGCCGGTATCGACAGCTAATGGAGCACAGTGGCGCGTTCATCTGCAGCCACGATCTCGGCGGGGTTCTACTCTCGGTCAATCAGTCGGGGGCGAAGAGCCTCGACTACCAACAAGACGAGATGGTCGGGCGAAATCTCAACGAGTTCATCGATATACAGCAGCAAGATCAATTCGACGAATACTTGCGATTGGTCGCAATCGAGCCCTCGGTCAGCGGCGTGATGAGCGTCCGACGACGCGACGGTGAGAGTCGCACCTGGGCTTATCACAACTCCCGATTCCAGGAGCCCGGTCAAGAGCCTTGCGTTCTCGGACACGCACAGGACATCACCGAGATGAAGCAGCTCGAGGAGACGCTGAAGCTCACCCAGTTTTCAGTCGACAGAGCCGCCGACTCCGTCTTTTGGATCGCCGCCGACGGCCAGCTCCGCTACGTGAACGACGCCGCCTGCGACTATCTCGGATACACGCGGGACGAGCTTCTCTCGATCTCGATTTACGATGTTGATATAACCCTCGAGCGCGCCGAATGGCCGGCACATTGGGAGCAAGTCAAGCAGCTCGAGCGTTTCACCACCGAGACGATCTACCGCACAAAGGACGGCCGCACCTTCCCGGTCGAGGTCACTGTCAACTTCCTGAGCTTCCGTGGACTGGAGTATCACTGCGTCTTCGCGCGCGAAATCTCGGAGAGAAAAGAAGCCGAGGACGCCATCATCGCAACGACCGCGCGGCTCGAAGGACTGCTCGAGAATCTGCAAGCTGGCATCTTGTTCGAAGACGACAATCGGCGCGTCGTTCTCGCAAACCAGACTCTGTGCCAAATCCTCGACATTCCCGTCCCTCCGAGCGCGCTCGCAGGCGCGGACTCGCGAACGTTGCTCGACCAGTGCAAGGACTTGTTCCCGGCCCCTGCGGCGTTTTTGGAGCGAGTCGAGAGCATCTTGCTGTCGCATACTTTGGTCAGGAACGAAGAGCTCACGCTCGACGACGGGCGCGTCCTCGCAAGGGACTTCATTCCGATCGTCACCCAGAACTACCGCGCTCACCTTTGGCAATATCGCGATGTGACCGAGCGCAAGCGCGCCGAATCCGAGATTCTCAACGCCAAACTTGAGGCGGAGAAAGCGAACGCTGCCAAGAGCAGTTTTCTAGCGATGATGAGTCACGAGCTCAGAACGCCTCTCAACGCCATTTTGGGCATGACAGAGCTCTCTCTGGACACGAAACTGAACAAAGAGCAACACGAGTTCTTACAAACCATTCAAACCAACTCGGAGAACCTCCTGCGGCTCATCGACGACGTTCTCGACCTTTCCAAGATCGAGGCGAATCGCATGGATCTGGAACAGATCCCGTTTGATCCGCGCGAGCTCGCAGAGGAAGTTGCCGAGTCGTTGAATGTTCGCGCAGCTTCCAGAGATGTCGAGCTCGTCCTCGATATCGATCCTCACCTGCCGATGGAAATCGTTGGCGATCCGAAACGGGTACGTCAGGTGCTCGTCAACTTGGTCGGCAACGCAGTGAAGTTCACCGAACAAGGCTCGGTAGAGCTATGCGTGGAAGTCGAGGACTGGAAACCGGGAGACCGTGTCGATCTGGTTTTCGTCGTAACCGACACCGGTATCGGGATTCCTCGGGACAAACAGGACAAGCTGTTCTCACGGTTCTATCAAGCCGAGAGCTCGACGACCCGCAAGTTCGGTGGCACCGGACTCGGCCTCAACATTTCACGCTCGCTCGTGGACCTCATGGGCGGGCGGATCGACTTCACGAGTAAAGCAGGCGAGGGCAGCACGTTCCGCGTCAACATTTCAACAGAGTCGCCCACCGATACGGAACCGAACTCGGCGCGCCATCGCGCTCAACTCGCGGAGGCAAAAGCGAAGGTTTTGCTGTGGGTGCCACAGGAGAAACGTCGCCGCACCCTCGCCAGGCTATTCATCGCATGGGGACTCGAGGTCGAGCTCGTGAGCTCGCTCGATGAGCTCGACGCCAAGCTCGCCGCGGCGGGCACGAGGCAAACTCTCACGGTATTAGAGCATCGCCCCAACCAACTGGATCTGGGCGCGCTGCGCAAGCTGCGCCAGCCTCCATTGCGCGAGCTTCTGCTATTGACCTCGATCGGCGCGAGCACATCGGCGGTCCTCACCGAAACGTGCCCTCACCTCGTCGTCAAGCCGACGCGTCAGCAACGGCTCGCGGAGACCATCGCCCGCGCCCTCGGGCTGCGCGCCCAGGCGACGGCCGCTTCCGTCAGTGACCCCGCTCCGAGCCCAGCGGTGGCAGAGGGGAGCGCGCCGTTTCGCATCCTGCTCGTGGAAGACAACCCGGACAATCAGAAACTCGCGGCCCGCATCCTTCAAGGCGCTGGCGCAAGAGTCGATACCGCCGAGAATGGGCGGGAAGCGGTCACGATGGCCGAGCACACACTCTACGACTTGATCGTCATGGATCTCATGATGCCCGTGATGGATGGCTTCCAGGCGACCGGGCAAATCCGAGCCGGCGAAGCCGAGCCGAACCGGGTCCCGATCGTGGCTCTCACCGCGCACGCCACCGAGGGTTTCCGGGATCGGTGCTTGAAGGCCGGCATGGACGACTACCTGTCCAAGCCGTTCAAGAAGGAGCGTTTCCTCGCCGTCGTCGACCAATGGGTCGATCGTCGTCCTGTCATTCTCGTGACCGATGACGCCCCGGAGAACCGACTCATCGTGAAACGCTTCTTAATGCTCGGCGGCGACTACCGGCTCTTGTTCGCCGCCAACGGCCAAGAAGCGGTCGAAATCTTCAAACGCCAGGCGCTTTCGCTGGTCCTGCTGGACATGGAGATGCCAGTCCTCAATGGATTCGAAGCCGCCCGCACCATTCGAGGGCTTTCCGACGGGGATACGATCCCCATCATCGCCATGACCGCCCACAACGACACGCGCGAGCTCGCCCGCTGCACGGAAGCGGGCTGCACGACGGTGATTCAAAAGCCGCTGGAGCGCAAGACGTTGAACGCGCTCGTCGCCAAACATGTCAAGGCCCGCGCCGATGACGAGCTCGAAATTCCCGTCGAATCCGACTCTCGACCAGCACCCGCGGGGGTCGTCGCAGTGGATCCGGACATCCAGGACCTCGTACCTCGTTTTCTCGAGAACCAGCAAAACAACGCCGGGCTGGTACTCGAGCTCCTCGAAAACGAAGACTTCGCCTCGATCCGCCGGATTGGGCACAACATGAAAGGCACCGGCAAAGGCTACGGGTTCGAGATCATCAGCTCTCACGGCGCCTCACTGGAGCAAGCCGCGTCGCGCTCCCGCGCTGAAGATGTGCGACAAATCGCAACCGAGCTAGCCACCTACCTCGCCAACGTCCGTTGGCGGCCTAGCGGTTAGGCATTTCTCCAAAGAAAGATGGCGTTTCGAGGCGGGTTGAAGCCCAAAATTCCGTCCTATCAGAGAGGGATTAGACGAGCACGACTCCTAGCGTCTGCTGGTGCTCTCACGAAAAAGATCGTGCCCGTGCCCGCGTGCGTGCCCGTGCCCGAAAAGCGAGCCTTCCGGATTTAGTCGGGGACGGGGACGGGGACGGGAACGGGAACGGGAACGGGAACGGGAACGGGGCACCCGAACCACGGACATTCTTCGCGGAGTGTTTGGGTATCGCACTTTTCGCGGCCAACAGGAGTCGGTCATCAACCGCATCGTCTCCGGTGGGAACGCTCTGGTGTTGATGCCCACCGGGGGCGGCAAAAGTCTGTGCTATCAGATCCCAGCGATTGCCCGCGACGGGGTCGGAATCATCATTTCGCCGCTCATCGCGCTGATGCAGGATCAGGTGGCGGCTCTCACGGAGGCTGGAGTCCGGGCGGCGTTCGTGAATTCCAGCCTCGAGCGCCATGTGGCAAGTCGCGTCGAGGACGACATGGTCGCGGGTCGATACGATCTGGTGTACGTCGCGCCGGAGCGCCTCGCCACCGACTCGTTCGTCAAACGATTGGACGATACCCGCTTGGCGTTGTTCGCCATCGATGAAGCGCACTGCGTGAGCCAGTGGGGCCACGACTTTCGGCCCGAGTACCGCAAGCTCGACTTGTTGCACCAACGCTATCCCAACGTCCCGAGAATCGCACTCACCGCAACCGCTGACGCCCCAACTCGGGGTGAGATTCTGACGCACCTCGCGTTGTCCGACTCCGACGTGTTCGTCGCCGGCTTCGATCGTCCCAACTTGCGCTACGAGGTCGTACCCAAAGCGAACGGCCGCCAACAACTGTTTCGATTCATCCGGAGCCGCCATGAGGGGGAGAGTGGCATCGTCTACTGCATGAGTCGCAAGAAGGTCGAGCAAACCACGGAAGTGCTGATAGGCGAGGGGGTGCCGGCGCTCCCCTACCACGCCGGCTTGGACAAGTCAGTGCGCCAGTCCCATCAAAGGCGGTTCAAGGACGAGCCCGGGATCGTCATCGTCGCCACCATCGCCTTCGGTATGGGAATCGACAAGCCGGATGTACGATTCGTCGCCCATCTCGACCTGCCCAAGAGCCTCGAGGCTTACTATCAGGAGACCGGTCGGGCCGGACGCGACGGGCTGCCCTCGGACGCATGGATGACCTACGGCTATGGAGACGCCGTGTTTATCCGACAAATGGTCGAGCGTTCCGACGCGCCTGCGGAGCGCAAGCGTCTCGAACAGCTCAAGTTGAACTCATTGCTCGGCTACTGCGAGAGCGCGGAATGTCGACGCGCAATCTTGCTTCGTTACTTCGGTGAAGAGCACGCGGGAACGTGCGGCAACTGCGATACCTGCACAAATCCCGTCGAATCGTTCGATGGCACCACGCAAGCCCGCAAAGCGCTATCGAACGTCTACCGCACCGGCCAACGCTTTGGTGCTGCGTATCTTGCCGACATCCTCGTGGGCGCGTCCGACCCGCGGATCGAGCGCAATGGACACGCGCGCATCTCGACGTTCGGCATTGGCGACGAGTTCGACCGGAACGGGTGGATGAGCGTGTACCGCCAGCTCGTAGCAGCCGCACTCCTCTTAGTAGAGCCGGAGCACGGAGGCCTGTCGCTCTCCGATCGAGCGGCGCCTCTGCTGAAAGGCGACGATACGTTCCGCTTGCGTCGCGACCCGACGCCGGTCAAGGGCAAGTCGCAACCACGCACCGGTTCAACCGTCGATACAGTGCTGAGCTCATCCGCAGACCAGAAGCTGTTCGAAGCGCTTCGACAAAAACGCCTCGAGCTCGCGAAATCACAGCGCGTTCCGCCCTACGTGATTTTCCACGATCGCACGCTCCTCGAGATGGCCCGCGTCCGTCCCCGCTCGCTGTCCGCCCTAGCCGACATCACCGGCGTGGGTGCCACGAAGCTGGACAAGTACGGGGATACGTTTCTTGAGTTGCTGAAGGATGAGTGAATCCGACACCGAACTCCCAAGCTGAGATCGTTCCCGTTCCCGTTCCCGATTGATCTTGCTCCTGGCCACTTTTCGGTTCGAAACCGAGCTATTTCGAGCCGCAGGCGGCGACCGAACGAGTTCGATTCAGCATACGTCGGGAACGGGAACGGGGACGGGAACGGGGCACCTTCATTCATGCTATAGATCTCAGCCATGCCAGAGTACAACTACAAAACCTTCCCCCTCGACGCCGATATGCACGACTTCGTGCAATTTCCCAATATCGCGCGGGTTGGGACCAAGGCACCGGACGGAGTGCTTATCGATGCCAAGGACGGCAGCGAAGTGCGGCTCGGGGCGCTCTACCGTAATGGAGTGAGCGTCATCGAGTTCGGCTCGTTCACGTGACCCTACTGCGCGCAGGCGGGACCCGCGCTCGAGTCCATGGCCACCGAGTTTCGAGAATACGACTGCCAGTTCGTTTTCGTGTATACCCGCGAGGCGCACCCCAGCGATCGTTATCCGGGCCATGACAACATCGAGCGCAAGCTCGCGCACGCGCGGGCGATGGTGGAGCAGCTGGGCTTCGCGCGTCCGATGCTCGTCGACGATCTCGACGGGACCGTCCATCATGAGTTCGGACGGCTCCCCAACATGACCTATATCGTCAACGCGGGCGGAACGATCGTCTATCGGGCTGCCTGGACCGACCCGCGTACGATTCGTGGCGCCTTCGAGCAAATTCTGTTCGAGCGAGGCGAGAGACGCGAAAAGAGACGGATCACCCCCTACTATATGGAGTGGCTCCCCCAACGCACCAACGACGACGTCCGGTTCGTCCAGGAGCTGTTCGAGCTCGGGGGCGGCCGGCCGGTCGACGAGTTCATCACGGCGATGGACAACGTGGAAGGGAATACGGCGACGAAGCAAATCAAACAGTGGTGGGAGAGGCGACAATCGCAACCCGAGACAACCACCGAAAGTTGAATTGCCTCGCCGGCCTAGCGGCGCGGTCTCGTTCTTATCCCTAGACCGAACTGCCGAGACGGCGCGCTAGACGTCGAGCGGTCGCCACGCGAGCGCGAACCGACCGACCGTCGTATCCGACTTGCGGAAACGCAACGGCACCTCGTCGACGTCGAGAAGAGAGTTGTCGACCGCGCTTCGAAGCTCGCTGGTCTTCGCCGCCAGCTCGCTCTCGAGCTCGCGGAGTTTTCGCTTCTCCACTTTGAACGCCTTTTCTGCACGCGCGACGTCTTCGCGCTCCCGCGACGCTCTCGTCGCCGAGCGGGCCGTTCGTGAGGCGCGGCCGACGTTCGTAAGACTGCCGAGTTTACGGCCGAAAAGAGCACCCACCAGTGTCTCCCCAATAGAGATCGCGGTGTGGGTCTTTTGTGCACTGTATTGGTCCGACTCACGCGCGACCCGCAGGCCGGCTTTTTCGACGCGCTCCTCGAGCTTTTGCAGCCTGGCGCCGTAGCGATTTCGGAGCTTCGACAGCTCTTCGTCTCGTTTCTGATGAAGTGCATGGGTCAACCTGACGCGAAACTCCCCTTCGCTCTCGCCGGCCCGCGAGCTCATCTTGAGCTTCTTGCAACGAAAGAGGGTCAGCGCATGCTCACGGTAAAGACGCGCGAGACACGACTTTTGCCAACGAACGTAATTCTTCTCGAGACCCGCCGTTTTCGGCAGCACGGCGAACGATGCGCCGGGGCTCGGCTCCTCCCCCACCACGACCGTGGGCAATTCCTCGCCGCTGGGCCAGTCGGGACCTCCGCTAGCGAGCGGCGTCAGCCAATTCAACTTCGTCCAGTGATCCACCTCCAAGGAGGAACGAACGTAGTGCACTTCAACGGACGCCAGCAGATGAGGTGAATAGGTCACGTCCCCCCCACGACTCACCGGCAGGAAACACTCTTCGATGCCTTCAGGAGCTCGCGGACGCTGCGATACGACGTCCGTAGCCGTGAGAGTGACTCGACGCGGCTTGGGTACCGCCGGCAGATCGCGCGTTCCGGTCAAGTCCTTGATTTGCAGCAGCGTGAGCGGTCCTCGCAGATAAGAAAGAGCCCATCGCGTCCGGAACAGAACCGGCGAGTCTTCATGAACGTTTTGCACGAGAAACATGCGTTTTTCCAGCGACGCCAGGAGCTGTTCGGTGCGCTTGCGATCGAACGCCTCGCCGTTCGAAGACGTTGCGAGTCCGTCCATCAACCGGTCGCGATCCCGCGTCGTTTGTAATCTTCCCAGAAACCAAGTGCCCATGTTCGCGAGGCCCTTGTAATCCAAATCGACTGGGTTTTGGGTCGCAAGCAATACACCCACGCCATAGGCACGTGCCTGTTTCAACAACGTCAGCATCGGAGCCTTGGAAGGCGGGGTCTTCACGGGCGGAAAGTAGCCAAAAATCTCGTCCATGTAGACAATCGCCCGGAGGCTTCCGGTACCCTCGAGGCTTCGCATCCAGGAGATCACCTCGTTCAGGAACAACGTTACGAAGAACATGCGCTCTTCGTCCGACAAATGAGCGATCGACAAAATCGCGAGGCGGGGCTTACCGGCATCGGTGTAGAGAAGCTTGGGAATGTCGAGCGGCTCCCCCTCACGCCACGCGGCAAACGCGGGCGATGCGAGCAGGTTGTTGAGCCGCGCCGTCAGCACAAAGCGCTCCTTCGCGGGGAAGAAAGATTCCAAATCCAAAACGCCCAGCTTCTCGAAAGGCGGTTCCTGGATTTCGCGCAGGAGGGTTTCCAAGTCACGATCTTCGCCATCGCGCCAGGCGCGATGGAGGATGGTCGACAGGAGAATGTGCTCACGACTCGTCACCGGGTCCGCTTCGACGCCGACGAGGCCTAGCAGACCGGACACAGCATTGAGCACGCGCTCTCGCAGCGCGTCCTCGTCCTCCCGCACTGCCTCGGAGGGAGCGTCGAACGCTCGCAGTAGCGCGATAGGCCGGCCGGCCGAGCTTCCTGGCGTGTAGATGCGGACCTCGGCCGACTTCCTGGAGGCCGCGATGCGAGACTTCGACTGCCCCCATTCACTAATCCCGCGATCCCATGTCGTGGCGATCTCAGCCGCATGCTCGTCGAGCGTCTGTCCGTGGCGGGTAGCCTCGGCGGTGTCGACCCAGGGCCGGAAGTCATCGGGCTCGAGCTTGGGGAACTGGAGCATTAGGTTCCCCATATCGCCTTTGGGGTCGATGATGAGGGCCGGGATACCGTCGAGCGCCGCCTCTTCGAGCACAACCACCGAGAGCCCCGTCTTACCGCTGCCGGTCATACCGACAACGAGACCGTGGGTCGTGAGATCCTTTGAGTCGTAGAGAAAGGGAGTCCTCGCGTCACCGCCCAAACCACCGAGATAGAACGCGCCGAGTTTCTCGAAGTTCTTCATGCGGACACGCGTCGAGGTCGGAGTTCGTTTTTCAATAGCATCGCCGACAGAATTTATCACACAGGTCCGTGGCCCATGGTGGTGTATACGGCATTCGGGCGAAAGCTCGTTTGAAGAGCGCTTGCCCGCACACCGGAGCCTCGATAAACGATCGTAGAAGGTGTGCGCGCAGCATCGAGACGCAGTCGTGTTGACTCGATGAGGAATCCGAAACCAGACTCGAACCGTATGCCGTATGCCGTTTTTACCGCACGACGCGTTCGTGGCTGCGGCGCATGCGCAGCGCCCGTTGGATCTTTCCCGGGATGAAGCGTTTGAGGAACAAGCGGGAGGGGACGTTTTCGTAGGCGAGGCCGAGCTTCACATCCTTGCGGCCGCCCATCCCGAGCTCGTCGACCCGAAACTCATAGCGTCCGAGTCGAACCTTACTGCCGTAACGCAGCTCGAACTCCTGGGATTTCACTCCGTAGGTCTTGCAATCAATCGTGGGACCGGTGAGTTTCTTATTGAGCTTGTCATTGTGCAGCAGATGGACTTTCGCCCGCAGAAAATCGAGTGGACCAAACTTGGCCCGCTCGGCGGGTGCACTGGTGACGAGTCTTTCGACGAGCGCCTCTTCCATGTCGCCTGCGACATACTCTAGATTGAGCGCGTAGATCTGCTCGTCTTTCGTCCCCTCCTTGGAGAGGAGCTCGACACGTTCGCGCAGTTGTTCGAGCGGTAGCTCGATGAGCCCTCGAGCGATCTCGTCGATGCCATCGATGTGAAAGCCCGTCGGTGGAAGCTCTGTGGAGCGCTCCTTGGCGGTCAACATCGCCACAGCATGCTTCGACGATTCGACCAGCGAGAGTCCTTTCCAACTCCAACGAGGGCCATCGGGTGAAACCCGGCGCAGCCGGTCAACTGCCATTTGCAGTGGACTGCCGGTCTTCAATTCGACGATCTCGCGATCTCCGGAGCCCGGAAAAGATCGGACGCCAATACCTATGAAGATCGCGAGCATGGCCGTCAGAACGCCTGCAATCCCGAACTCGACTCTTGACGCCGGAGGCGTGGCGATCCGAGTGACGATAGGCTCGATCTCTTCGAGTCCCTCATCCTTCTCGATGCGGAAAATGAAGCGGCGCAGCAGCATGCCGTCATCGTCGAAAAACTCGGCAATTCCCTGAGCGTAGTCGCTCGAGGCGATCGACCCGTTGGCCGCGACGACCATTCGCTGAATCAATTCGTAGTCGACTTCTTCGCCGATGAGGATTGCGTAGAGAGGCAGTCCGAGACTCTCGAGCAAGCGAACCGTTCGGGAGCCGGCTTCCTGTCTCAAGTCCGCGCCTTTCGCGACCGATTGGTCCTGCCAGTCACGCGGCGACGGGTCGATCATCCCGTCGGTGATCAGCACGATTTTGAATTCGGTGCCCTCGGGATACTCCGCAGCCACGTCGCGCGCGGCTTCGAACGCAAAATAGAAGTCAGTCCACTTCCCCGCATTGCGGTAGTGCTGGGGAGCGTCGACGTAAACCTCGTTACGGCCGCCGAAGAGGATGAGTCGGTAGGGCTGGCCTTTCAGGAAGGAATAGATCTTCTCGATGGCTTCACGTCGCTGGGTGTCTGGATCGAGCGGAGGAAGGCTCGCCGAGTTGTCCAACAGGAACAGGATGACCGATTCGCCGGCCTGCGGCTGGAGGAGCGGAGTTTTCGTTTCCTCCGCGCTCGAGAGCACCGAGGACAAAACGGCCGCGCCCACAAAGAGCGTTCTGACGGTCTTCATATTGGGGTTCGGTGGACTACTTTGATTATAGAGGGTGAAACGCTTTCTAGCCACGCCTATCGGAAGCTCCGAACCCAACGAGTCCTACGATCGACGAGCCCCAACTCCACCGAACGCGTTAGTGGCTAGCGCATTGCCCAGCGTTCGCCTTCCAACTCCCAAACATAGTCGTAGCTTCGTTCGAACCGCTCGGTCGCGGTGCCATCAAGCTCAGGCGTTTTACTCTCGATGACAAAGGCAATCGTTCCGGCCCACGGTTCGGCTTCGTTACCTGGCTGTTCACGGACGTCGACCGACTGGACCGTCCAACTCACGCTCACGCCGAGCGACGGGTTGACGTCCGATTCACCTTCGCGTTTCATCGTCTCGGCCTCCTCTTGCAGCAGCGGAACGACATGCTCGCGTTGCGGCGCTTCTTTCTTTGCGTCACCGCACGAGGCTGCGAGGACGAACAGGGCAGCACACAGCGCCCAGAACGAGATTTTGGATCCCACGTTGCCGATATTGCCCATAAGGAGAGGCTAGCAGAGAGGACGGTGAAATCAAACTGCTGTCGCTCGCTCGTCGGAGGTTTGACGTAGGCCGACCAGTTAGGCACACTGGATGGATAGGATCCTGGCCCTCCTCACTTGGGCGAGTTTTATCCAGCTCGAGCCTCAGCCAGCTCGACGCAAGGAGAACGCGTGCCCACAGTTGAACCCGTCGCGGCGAAGGAAGAGCCGATGACAACACCAGCGCCTCGTTTCTTGCCGCTCGAGACAATATCGGTTCGGCTGGTCGGACCCAACACGACCAACAAGCGCCGAGTCTTTGGCGTCATCTCGAACATGTCGGAAACGGGCGCATGCGTGATCACGAACTTGAGCGTCCCGCAGGAAACGGACGTCCGCCTCACGATTGTCGGCGCTCGCACCGAAGCCACGACCGTCACCGCCCACGTCATTTGGTGCGCTGAGCGATTGGAGCCCGTCAAAGAAATCGTGGGCTATTTGACCGGTGTCACTTTCGATCACGAAACCGAAGAAACGATCCGCAAGCTTCTAGCCACCGGCATCTTCCAGCTCGTCCCGTAGAGGCTTTTCACCACGCAGGCACGCAGCTCACGGAGGGTGCACGGAGAAATTCGTGTTTCCCTCCGCGGTCTCCGTGCCTCCGTGGTGAAAAAACGGAGTTTAGTGGCCGGGCTCGTAGCGGTGAACCGCCCCGGTCACGACGGTAAACGGGTCGTGGCTCGACTTGGTCGCGGTTCGGCCCGCGCACAGCGCGAACAAGACGTTGGCTCCCTGCTGCCGAAGTCTCGCCGCACACGCCCGAAGCGTGGCGCTCCCGGTAAAGAGATAGTCGACGAGAACGACGCGACTCTCCGGCGGCAATGGCTGCAACACGGCAAGGTTCTCATAGAGCTCCGCGGCGGTCTGCTCTCGTTGGCTAGGCGGCGCCAGCGGCTCTCTCCATCGAAGCAGGTCCGTAATCGACACGTCGTCGAGACCGCTCGACGCAATCGAAATGGCCAAAAGCGACGTCCACGGACCGGCGCTCGACTCTAGAGTGGTCTTCGACGTCGGAACCGGCACGAGAGTGAAGGGCGGCTGGATGTGGCAGCCATCCAGGTACTCCGACACCATCTCGCCGAACCAATCGATGGAATCCTTCGCGTTGCGATTCGTCAACACCCGGTCTTCTGAGCCGACGGGAATCGTCGATTCGCCCCGAATGCTTTCGCCCCTCAAAGCCAGTAGAAAATTTCGAACATCATAATGCCGATTCGTCTGCTGGGACTGTTCTGCGACATAAGTAGTAAGACAAACGACATGAAGAGGATGAACGGCGGATTTACTTGCCTCGGCACCTTGGGCTGCTTGCTTGGACTCGAATGTCTGCATCTCGCTCCTCCGAAACAAGAGACTTTGGGAAAAGTCTGACTAGACGATCTCGATCAGGCAATCTCGATCGTAGGAGGTTGGGGTAGCGGTACGTTACGTTTTTTCCCCATATCTGTCAAGGCTGTTTCGCAGGATCTTGTTCAGAGTTAATAGTTTACGGTATTCGAACAAGTGGTGCGCGGGTGATAATACCTACGCCCTTTCGCTAAATCTTCGTCGGTGTCTTTCTACTTTACCAAAACGGTAGAGTTCAACGCGGCGCTTCCAACGATTCCGCGGACGCTCACCGGTCCTCGACACCTATGTTTCATTACGGTGTACCGCGTCTTCTTGAAATCGTTGCTCCCAACCCCCAAGTTCGTGAATTCTCGTTGGTTGAAATGCCCCGCAGCCTTTGTTTTTCATTCGCACGAGCGCGACGGAAGAATTTTCCCGTCGTCAACCAGTCGTCGCCAAAGTTTCCGCATTCTTCGACGGTTGACCCCGAAATCCGAGTAGCCTACCCGCGACGCCGAACGGAAATCGATGGTCTTCGACGCAGCATCGACGGCGACCTCAACGTCATCGACGAATCCAAAAACTCGCGACGAGAACTCCGAGCGCAAATAGTCGGCTTCCGACACGACCACGACGCCCCCGAGGGCAGCAAGTGCGCGCTCAATCGCGACTCGTACTGCCGCAGCAGAGCCACCGAACCGCCGAGGCGCCATCCGCTGTCTCGATTCCCGCGCTCGGGATGAAATGCAGCTACGGTTGTTGGGACACGGCTCGAAGATCCGGCGCTTCATGAGCTCACCGTAGCCGTGACGGTAGGTCGGGTACCTGAACACGTACCCGGACGCTCTGAGCATCTCACTCGAACACCGTTTGCCGAGGCCATGGGTGTTCGTATCCTCGGACGGCGACGGCCCCCTCTCGTGTTCGGCAAGCCATCGGTACAAAAGCTCGCTCTCCACCGGTTCTTCGTCGATTCCCAGGTAGACCGATCTAGGCTCTGGAAGTGACATCAAGTGCACGAGCGCCCCGCACACGTCGTCACGATGGATGAGATTGAGAAAACGGCCCGGCTGGTAGCGCGCTTCCCCCGCGCGCACGCGCGCGAGAGCCCGCGCCCGACCGGGCCCATAGATCCCTCCAAGCCGGAGCGTGACCTGCGCCGCCGCCTCAGCCTCCAACAGCACACGACCACGGAAGTTTTGCGGAACCGTGGGAGAGTTTTCATCAACCTCGCTGCCGTCATCCTGTCCATAGACTGCGGTACTCGATGTGAAAATGAGGCGTGTCGTGGCATCGAGCTTCGACGCTACATTCCGTAGTCCCTCGACATAGATCGCCCGGTAGGCGCCCTCGCCACTCGAATCGGGCGCGGCGGTAAAAAACACCACCTCCACATCTGGAAGCTTCAGCGTCGACGGCTCGGTGATATCGGCCGCGAAGGTCTCGATGCCTTCGAGCTTGGTTGAACGCCGCTGCAGCGCATAGACCTCGTGCCCGATGTCTAGAAGCGCGAGCGCCAAATTGGATCCGACGTAGCCGGCTCCGACGACAAGAACTCGTGCCATGCTTGATAGGTTCTCCCGGAACTTCGCGACAGGAGCTCTCAGAAGTAGGCCGACTCCCCGTGGCGCTGGATCATCAGGTGCCGCTACTGGCCATCCAGCTCCGCCAGACGAGCGCGCACCCCATCTTGGCTGGGATTGACAGACAACGATAGCTCGAACATCTCTCGAGCCTTACCCGGGCGGCCCAACTTTTGGTAGCAGTCGCCCGCAGCGTTCAGCAACGAAGCCTCCGGAGGACGAAGCGACATAGCGTGCTCGAGACGCGGCAGCGCCATCCGATACTCCTTCTCTAGATAGTACGCAAAACCGAGTCCTTCGACGACTTCCGGCTGGTCGGGAAACGTGTTTTCGATTGGCGCCAGAAGCTCGAGCGCTTCAGCGCCCCGTCCCGTGTAGAGCAGCACGCTTGCGAGCTTCCATCGAACCACGTCGGCACGGGGAGTCGCGTTGCCGAAGACCCTTCGCAGCTCGTGCTCCGCCTCACCCAAATCGCCTCGCGCAATGAATTGCTCCGAGAGCGTCAGCGCTGTGATATCAGACTCAGGTTGAGCCATGACATTGCGGTACACGAGCGCTGGGCGTGGAAAGCTCTCGACATCAGCCACGTCGAATGCCGAGCTCTTCGTCTCCACCACGTTACCGTCCGGGTCCAGCAAATCGAACAGCATGGAGTACGAGCCAGGGTCAACGTCGGCCATGGGTATCGGCTCGGCCGCCACCCTGCCCTGCGGGCGGATCTCGCGCTGCTGAACAACGCCATCGGCACCGCTCACGCTGACGCGAATCGCCCCGCCGCTCGCATCGCCGGGATGGACGAGTTGAGCGAACACGTGGACTGCGCTGTCGCGCGAGAAGCGCGCGTCCCCCGCAGGAAGCACTCGAAATCCCGCTGACGCGAAGCTTCCCTGCTCTTGTGGCGAGGCGATGTCGTAGCCTACCGCCACGCCACCGAGCACCGGGCGAGTCTCGGAGAGTTGCGCAACTGACAGATTCCTTTCGACAATCGTGAAGTGCTCCCCCGCGAGATTGCGAAGCGTCACCGCGACTTGATACGCCCCCGGAATCAACGGGAAACTGTCCTGATAGGACAGGGGCCACGCGCTCACGGCCTCGGTCTGCTCAGCGCTCAGTCGAATGTAGGCGTCACGACTCGGGATCGCGACCGAACCGCCGGAACGAGGACGTACTTCGATATCCACGCTGAGTCGCGTCTCGAACGCGGTACCATCCTCGTTTCTCCGGAAGGTCACATCTTGCGGATCGAGCTCGATGCTGAAATGGACAAACGGCGTCCCGTCCGACTCGTACAGAACCGTCCAATAGTCCCGGCTCGAGATGTACTTGAACGAGTAGTCGGAGTCGACACGGCTGCCGTAGCGCCGGTAGCCCTCGACGTAATCGGTGTCGATGTCGCGCGTGGCAGACTCGAGGAGAGTCGCAAGGACCGCGTTCGAGCCTTGCGATGGTCTCACGTTCAACGGAATGGCCGCGTTTTCGAATCTGCCATCCGGCGTGAGTCCGCTGTTCCTTCCGAGAAAAGCACCGACAGCCTCCGTCAGATCCACGGTGAGAGATGCGCGCGCGAGGTCCATGGATACGATTTCGAGAATGTCCACGGCGTCGTTCCGATCGTTTCGTAACCAAACGCTAGCGTTGAGAAGCGCAGCCGGACCGTCGTCGAGAGGGCTATAGAGCTCGTAGTCCCCGGTGTTATTCTCTTTGAAGAACACCAAGTTGAACCGGGGTGGAAGCCCCTCAGACGGAGAGCCGTTGTAGAACCAGATCTCAGTCGAGACAACTTCATTGCTGCCAATGAATCTGTCGACACGCTGAGGCTCTCCCAGAAGAATGTAGAAGCGGCCCCGCTCGGTCCGCGAGCCCGCCCACGTCACACCGCCGCCAAAGAGTCGATCCGAGGCTTCGAGACGCTGATAATGTTGGTCACGAAATTCGTTCGCGGGTGTCAGACGATCGGGATCCCGATGATCCCAGAACGCGTCAATGGCCTGATCCCGCTCTTCACGCGTGCCGAGACTCAGGAACAGCTCCCGCTCCGCGTCGGTGATGATGAACGAAACTTCGTCATCCAACCACCGCCGGTGCTCGTCCGAAAGCTCAGGCCCCGCTGCCTGAGAACCCATCGAGAGAAAGAACAAAAGAGCCGTCAGCACGTAGCCGCCTTCATGGCCGAGATTCTGCCACAGCACTCATCCCGCATCCAATGTTCCACCACGGGGAGAATCACCGAGGTGAGTCCGTCCGTTCTCCGGATCCCCTCCGTGCGTCCGTCGCAACCCGTATGCCGTATGCCGTGAGCCGCCTAAAGCCCGATGCTTTTTCTCAGGTCAGCAACGGCACCCGCGGGGTCGTTGTATTCGCCATTCAAGGCGTCGTGGGTGGCTGACTCGAGGACCCGCTCGAGCTCGAGTAGCGCGCGCTGCGTTTCGTCGGCTGAGCGGCCCCGCCCGGCTATCTCGCGCCGAAGCTCGGCCACCCCCGCTTTTCGCGAGCACGTGAGATAAGCCCTAATCACGGTGCCGATATCGGTACCCGTCGTGCTCGTCATCCTTTTGAAGAAATCGACGCCGGCATGATTCACGACGTGATTCACCGCTACCGTGGCGATGATCTCGCGCCGCAGTGGGTGCTCGACGAAGTAGTCGGAGAACTCATGAAGGCGGCCCGGGAAATAGTCGTGAAGCAGGGGCGCGCCTTCCTCGCTGTCAGGAAAATCGGTCTCGAGAACGCCAGAGAAGGCCCAAATCTTGACGTAGCCGAGAAGCAACGCCAATAAAGGCCGCATCAAGCCGCGCGCTTGTCCCGTCGAGTCTGACCCACCCTCGGCAGATTGCAAAGCCGCGGGCTCGCGCAACTCGCTCCACGGCGGGACATTGTCGTCAGCGCGGTTCATGACGCCTTCGTGAAGGAGCTCTCCGAGAAGATCCAGGAAGTCCTCGTAGCGCTCGGCGCTCCGCCGCCCGTCGAGGGTCAATGCGAGCGCCTGCGCCGCGTTGTCCTCGAGAACGAGGGAGGCGACGTCCTCCGTCATATCCAGAAAGATGCGATCACGTTCCTTCCTGTTCGAAAGCGCGCCCTGTTTCACGAGCACGTCCATCAGTATCTTGATGTTCACCTCATGGTCGGACATGTCGACGCCACCCGAATTGTCCACGGCATCGGTGTTGACGATGCCGCCTTTAGCCCAGTATTCGAGGCGAGCCTTCTGCGTCAACCCTAGATTGCCCCCTTCGCCGATCACTTTTGCTCGAACCTCAACGGCATTGACGCGGACTCGATCGTTCGCGCGATCGCCGGCGTGAAGATGTTCCTCGCTGGTCGCCTTGAGGTATGTTCCAATCCCGCCGTTGTAGAGCAGGTCGACAGGTGCCTTGAGAACGCACCGGATCATCTCCTCACCACTGACCCGATCGGCCTCGATCTGCAACACGGCCTTGATTTCGGGTGTGACCGCGATCGCCTTCGCCGAGCGATCGAAGATGCCCCCGCCTTCGCTGATCACCGATGAGTCGTAGTCCCGCCAGCTCGAGCGCGAGAGCCGAAAGAGCCGCTCGCGTTCTTCGAAGCTCTTCTCGGGGTCAGGATTCGGATCGACGAAGATGTGGACATGATTGAAGGCCGCCACGAGCTTGATCGCCCGAGAGCTGAGCATGCCGTTGCCGAAAACGTCCCCGTTCATGTCGCCAATACCGACGACGGTGAAGAGATCCTTGGCCACGTCCGTGCCGAGGTTGTGGAAGTGGTGTTTGATGCACTCCCACGCGCCACGAGCAGTGATGCCTACTTTCTTGTGGTCATAACCCACACTGCCGCCGGACGCGAACGCGTCACCAAGCCAGAAACCGTAATGCTTGGCAACGGAGTTGGCCGTATCGGAAAGGTGTGCCGTACCCTTGTCGGCAGCCACGACGAGGTAGGGGTCATCGCCATCGTGGCGAACGACCTCGGGTGGATGGCCTACTTTGCCATCCACCATGTTGTCGGTAACGTCGAGAAGCCCAGAGATGAATTCCCGATAGCGGTCGACGAGGTAGCCGTCGAGCGCGGGGTGAGGCGGCAGTTCCCCTTTTAGGACGAAGCCACCCTTCGAGCCCACGGGCACGATGATCGAGTTCTTGACCATCTGCGTCTTCTGAAGATCGAGCACTTCGGTACGGAAGTCATCGTGCCGATCGCTCCACCGAATACCACCTCGCGCAACACGACCGCCCCGAAGATGAATTCCCTCGAGCTTGCGGGAGCGAACATAGATCTCGAACATCGGGCTCGGCGACGGCATCCCTTCGACCTTGGCGCTTTCTACTTTCATGACGAACACAGGTCGTTCGGGTCGCTGGTAGAAGTTCGTGCGCGTGGTCGACGCGATAAGGTTCGAAAACGCTCGCAACACTTCGTCGTCCACGAGGCTTCCCACATCATCCAACGCTCGCTGCAAATCAATCTCCGCCTGACTCTCGATTTCCTCACGCTCGCCGTCGAAAGCGGGGTCGAAGCGCGCCTCGAAGGCTCTAAAGAGTGCTCGCGCCGCTGACGCGTTGGAGAGCAAAACGCCGTTAACGGTCTCGAAATTGTAGTGTGGTCGAATTTGCTGCAGGTGCGCGCGAAGCGTACGCAATACCTCCACCTGTCTCCATTCGAGCTCGGCCGTCAATATCAACGCATTGAGAGAGCCGTCGGTCGCTCGTTTTTCATCAAGGGCGCGAAGCGCGTGCGCGAGCCGGCCGGTACCAGCTAACAGCACGGCGATGCGCTCTGCGGTGTCTTCGATTTCGTAGCGGTGCATGTGCGCGGTGCGTCGCGACGGAAGCCGGATGGGAATGTGAAGCTCGTCAGTAACGCCGAGTCCCAGGTTTCGAAGCGTCGTCAGGGTCTCGATGAAGTTCAGGGGTTTGGCGGAGTAGGTCTTGATCGTCGCGTGCTCGGGCGATCGCGGGACGACAGCGATCTGAAGACGAGCATCGAGTTGTTCCAAGTGCCCGACGTCAAAGGGAACTTCTTCGGCCGGCGTCGCTTCCCGATAGATCCCGCTTCTCGTGTCGTAGGTGATCCAACGGCCAAACAACAGCCGCCCCTCTCGTTCTCCGAACGCTTCCGTCAACGCTCGAGAAACGACGTCCTTCCACGTCGTGATGGTCTCTTCGGTGACCCTGAGTGCCACGTCCTCGTCGATCGGATGCTCCAACCGATCGAGATCGAAATAGAAAACCAGAACCTCTACGGCGCCCGCGTTCTCCGAAGCGGTGAAGCCGACGGGGCCGAAGCGCTCGGTGAACGCGCGCTCCAGCGAATTCGCACATTCGTGAGAGTAGCGCAGCTTCGAGAACGCGAGATAAAGTACTGCGTAACCGGGGCCGAGCCGGTGGTGCACGGCGATCTCGTCATCTCCGGTGATGTGGACGATGCGATCGAAAAACGGTTTCAACTCCGTCGCCGGAGCATAGAAGAGCTCGCGGCGCGGAAAGCGGTTGAACAACGCACGCACCTGTCGAAACGCGTGCGACATCGACGCGGCACCGCTCCTGTCGATGAGCCAACGCCGTTTTTCCCGCAACAGTGGGACGTCCGCCGCGCGTTGCGCGAACGAGCCTTGCGAGAATCGTCCGAGCAGAAACGTCGCCTGCTCGAGTTTGCCGTTCCCTCCCCAGTGGCGGATGACAATGTCGTCGATCGGTTCGAGATGGTAGATCGCCGACGCGTTAGAGCAGTAGTCGATCTCGATAATGCGCTCGTCGTCCGGTGCCGGAACCAACTGGCTTTCGACCTCTTCGACGAGCCCGGGAAAAACGACCGGCAACAGGGCTGGATCGCGAAACGCGCCCAGCGCGCTCTCGGCGATTCGGTCTCCTGTGCCGTCCGGCGCAATACGGTAGCTCATGAGCCCCATGAGGATGAAATTTTCGTCCGTGAGCCATTTCAAGAACGCCCGCGCCGGCTCGAGATCCTCGGCCTTGTCGCTGCGGGATCTCATATCTCCCGTGATTTCCGAGACTGTATTCGTCATCTCTTCGAAATCCTCGAGCGCGAGGAACAGGCATTTCAGCACCGAGAAAATCTCGTGCTGGACGCGCCGCAGCCGCTCTTTCGATTCGATATGCTCGATCCGGAAGCGGCACAAAAGCTCCTTGTCGCCCTCGGCGTGGGCATCGCCAATCCACTCGACCCGCTCCCACTGCCGCCGGACGGTAAGAATCGGATGGAAGGCCGAGAACACACGCAAGCCAGCCTTGCGAAAATAGTTCATCAGGCTGTCGAAGATGAAGGGAGCGTCGTGCGTATGGGTCTCGACAATGGTCGTATCCATTGGGATCGTTTTACCGCCCACCGAAGGAAGCCACTCCTCCTCGACCGAGTGGCGCGCAACGACATGAAGGCCCGGCAGGCCCCGATAAAGCTGCGGCGGCGGCGGGAGTTCTTTGACAAAGAACCGAAAATTGTCCGCGAGCCGGTTAGCCAGATTCGGCGCGGAGACACCTTCGATCATCCACTCGGGGAGCCCGCCATAGACAACTTTGGCGAAGGACTCCACGAGCTCCCAATTCTCGTCCGCTTTGATTTTTTTGAGATGCTCGAGGACTTCGTCGAGCTTGCGCTGTTTGTCTTCCGAGCTAACGCTTGGCATGGTGTGACTGGTATCTCCGGATCGAAACTCGGGTGCAATCCCTTAGTGTAGACCGGTCGCGGGCACGATGCCACGACTAGCGAGACTTTCGACAATGCCCAGGTCAGCTCCACGACCTTCTAACGTTAATTTTGAACCGAAGGTTGGACCTGTCCGGCTCGGTTGTGCTCCCGCCGAAGAGAGTTCTTCGTTCCCGTTCCCGTTCCCGTTCTCGACTAAGAATGTCCAGACCCGTCGGCGAGCGGAGCTCGCCGCGATCAGTCCGTGGTCACGTGAACATCTTTAATCGGGAACGGGAACGGGAACGGGAACGGGAAACGAAAAGACTTCATAATGTTGCTAGGTGCGAGGAATACGGACGTCGGAGGCGCAACGGTCAACCAGAGATTTCAGGAGCTCCGGTGATTGGAAATCGGACCGGGCACGGATGGGGTACGAACAGGGGAGAAGTGACAGGGCCGGAGAGAGACACCTCCCCCCGGCCCAACGCTCAGTTGTTGGCGTGTTGTATGTGGACCGCTCGGTACGGCGAAACGAGGTCGACCACGACACCCTCGATCCGCGCCTCGGCGCCGACGGCCGGAGCGCTCAAACCCGGCGATAACGCGAAGCACAAAGGGACGCTTCCGCGAACGAGAAGACTCATTTCGCACCCGGTTGCCGGTGTCACAACCATCCCCGTCGCATGAATCTCATCGTCGATACGTAACTCAGAGGCAACGAGTCCGCCACCACCGTCCACACCCCGAGCTCGTAGCGGCAGCCCCAGATGGTCTCCCAGCAACGAGGACAACTCTGACGGCGGCAAGCGTTCGACGAGTGCAGGCTCGTTGTCGACTCGAGTTTCGTTGGTGACGATCACGAGCGTGTCTTTGACTCTTACCGCCACGACACAATCGAGCTCGGGCGGGCAGCTTTCGATTCCAAAAAAGAGCCCGCGCACCCGAGCATCGTCCCCATCGGAGCCGCTCGATCCCCTGTTGCTGTCATCGTCGTTGCTGTCATCGTCGTCGCTGTCATCGTCGTTGCTGTCATCGTCGTCGCTGTCATCGTCGTCGCTGTCATCGTCGTCGCCGTCATCATCCGGCGAATCGCCGCTAGCATCGTCGCCATCGCTATGCGCTCGCGAGCTCGCCAGTGCTACACCGGCGGCATCACCACTCACGATCGAGGGCGCAGTCGCGCTGACGCCGTCGTCACCGCACCCCACGAAAACGAGCGCAGCGAACACCGCGGCAACTACCATCGCAATCCATTTCATTTGCCGTGTCATTTCCATTTCGGACATGTCTCCTCGGGTCCGGTACGGAGCCCAAACCGACACCCGTATGAACCCAGGCTACGGACGCCGGCGACGCACTAGGTCAATCCCTCTATGCGGCAGAGTCATTGTGCGTCGACCACGCCGAACGCGCGATGATCCGCGGCACGCTTTTGGGGTGAGGTTGCTAACGCCCGGCCGGTGAGGAGCGTCACGGACACGAACGAAAAGGCCGAGGCAGTCTTGTTAAACTAGCGGCGTGACGCACCGCGATCTCTAGACAATCTTATGGATGCCTTCCAAGCTTCGGTACGGGGGTGGTTCGAAGCGAGCTTCGAAGCACCCACTCGCGTCCAGCGTGAGGGGTGGCCGGCGCTGGCGCGGGGTGAGCACGCGCTCTTGCTCGCACCGACAGGGAGCGGGAAGACGCTTGCAGCGTTTTTGTGGGCGATCGACCAAATCACTCAACTCGATCCCGACTCGAAGCCTGGCGTGCGAATTCTGTATGTCTCTCCGCTCAAGGCACTCGTCTACGACATCGAACGCAACCTGAGGGCACCTCTCGCAGGGATCCGCCGCTGGTCGGAGCGGGACGGGGGCGCGTTTCGAAACATTCGCGTCGACGTCCGTACCGGCGACACCACACCCAAGCAGCGCCGTCAGCAGCTTCGCGACCCGGCAGACATTCTGGTGACAACGCCGGAGTCCCTGTTTCTCATTCTCGGCTCACAGGCTGCGGCCAACCTGGTTCCGGTGCATACCGTCATCGTCGACGAGATCCATTCGCTCGCGCCGACCAAGCGCGGTGTCCACCTGGCATTGTCGCTCGAGCGCCTCGCCGAAGTGACGTCGAGCGAACCCCAACGGATCGGGCTCTCAGCGACGGTGCGTCCTCCAAAAGAGGTCGCGCGATTTCTCGGAGGGGACCGCGAGGTTCACATTGTCGATGCCAGCGAGCGGGCGCACATCGAGCTCTCGATTCACGTGCCTGTCCCGGATATGGAGCATGTGCCGCCGAGCGCTCGCGAAATCGAAACGTTGCCCGCTCCAGCGACCCAGGGGGAGCCCACTGCCCCGGAAAAACCTCCGGCGAGGGAGCCAGGCTCAATTTGGTCAGAAATCTATCCGAAGCTTCTCGATCTCGTTCAGAAACACCGCGCGACGATCGTCTTCGTCAACAGCCGCGGGCTCGCCGAACGGCTTGCCCAACGCCTCAACGAGCTCGCTGACGCGCCACTCGTCCGCGCCCATCACGGCAGCGTGTCCCACGCAAAGCGCAACGAGATCGAAGAGGCGCTCAAAACTGGCGCTCTCAAGGGACTCGTCGCAACCTCGTCGCTCGAGCTCGGCATCGACATGGGTGCGGTCGATCTCGTCGTTCTCGTTGAATCACCCGGCTCAGTCGCGCGCGGTCTTCAACGTGTCGGACGCTCCGGACACGGTGTCGGCGAAAAGAGTCTCGGAATGATTTTCCCCAAGTTCCGCGGCGATCTCCTCGAATCGACGGTGGTCGCCCAGCGCATGCTCGCCGGCGAGATCGAGTCGCTTCAGATCCCGGAGAACCCCCTCGACGTCCTCGCGCAACAAGTCGTAGCGATGTGCGCCGACAAGCCACGGCAAGTCGACGAGATCACGGCACTCATCCGTCGCGCAGCTCCCTACCGCGATCTGTCGCGCGATGTGCTCATATCGGTCATCGAGATGCTTTCCGGGCAATACCCGTCCCAGGATTTCGCCGATCTCAGAGCCCGCCTGGCGTGGGACCGTGCTCAGGACATCTTGTCGCCGCGCAAAGGCGCCAAGATGATCTCGCTTCTCAACGCCGGCACAATTCCGGATCGCGGGCTCTACAGTGTTCACATCGGCGAGGGCGGTCCCCGGGTCGGAGAGCTCGACGAGGAGATGGTCTACGAGTCTCGTAAGGGTGAGGTCTTCTTTCTAGGGGCGTCGTCATGGCGAGTCGAGGCCATCACCCGTGATCGGGTGATCGTCTCGCCCGCACCGGGTCAGCCGGGGAAGATGCCGTTTTGGCATGGCGACGGCCCGGGGCGCCCCATCGAGCTTGGACGTGCCATTGGCGCCTTCGTCCGGAAAACCGGCGAGATGCCGGCCGACGAGGCTGAGCGGTGGCTCGAGGCCCACACGCGGCTCGACGAGTTCGCCGCGTCGAATCTCGTTCGCTACATCCAAGAACAAAAAGAGCACACCGGCTCGCTTCCAACCGACCAGCACATCACCGTGGAGCGTTTTCGAGACGAGCTTGGAGATTGGCGAGTTTGCATCCTGACTCCGTTCGGCTCACGGGTGCACACGCCGTGGGCTCTGGCAATCCAAAACGCCCTGAGCACTCGCGCCGGGTACGAAGTCGAGACGATGTACACCGATGACGGTATCGTGCTGCGATTCGCAGACGTCGAAGAGCTCCCCGATCTCGAGTCGCTGCTACCCGACCCAGAAGAAGTCGAAGATCGCGTCGTCGAGGAGCTCGGCCATTCGGCGATGTTCGCGAGCACCTTCCGCGAGAATGCCGCCCGTGCTCTGCTTCTGCCGCGGCGCCGGCCCGGCCTGCGTACTCCTCTTTGGCAGCAGCGCCTGCGTGCAAAGAATCTCCTCGCCAACGTCACGCAATACCCATCGTTTCCCATCGTGCTCGAAACCTACCGGCAGTGCCTGCAAGACGTCTTCGATGTGCCGGCGCTGCAAACCCTGTTGCGCTCGATCGCGAGCCGTGAGGTCCAGGTGTCGGAGGTCGAGACGGCAACCGCGTCACCGTTTGCCCGCTCGCTCACGTTTGCCTACGTGGCGAACTATCTCTACGAGCAGGATGCACCGCTCGCGGAGCGGAAGGCACAGGCGCTAACGCTCGATCGCAACATGCTACGCGAGCTGCTCGGCCAGGCGGAGCTGCGTGAGCTCATCGACGCCGAGGTGCTGGATGACGTCGAAGCAGAGCTAGCCGGCATCGCTGATAGCTGGAAAGCGCGTAGCGCCGACGAGCTCGAAGACCTTCTTCGGCGCGTTGGAGATATGAGCGAAGCAGAAGTTCAACTGAGGACGACCGAGGATCCGGCGCCGTGGCTCGACAAGCTCGAAGCGGAGCGCCGCGCGGCGCGGGTTCACATCGCGCAAGAGGATCGCTTCATCGCCGTGAGCGACGCGGCGCGCTACCGTGACGCTCTCGGCACCGTGCCCCCGACAGGTCTTCCGCTCAGTGTCCTCGAGCACGCGGCCTCCCCGCTCGAAGATCTCGTCCGTCGCTACGGCCGCACCCACGGGCCGTTTTTGACCGAAGCGGTCGCCGAGCGGTGGGACTTGCTGCCGTCGCAAGTCGAGCCCGTCTTGCAGCGACTCGAATCCGAGGGTCATCTCGTCCGAGGTGAGATTCGCCCCCACGGCGTTCGTCCCGAATGGTGCGACGCGGAAGTCCTTCGCCGCTTGAAACGCCGCACGCTCGCGAAGCTGAGAAAGGAGGTCGCCCCGGTCGAGGCGAGCGTCCTCGGACGTTTTCTTCCCGAGTGGCACGGGCTCCGCCAAGGCTCGAGCGGAGCCAGCGGGCTCCCCCGCCTCGAAGAGGTGCTCGCGCAACTCGAAGGTCTTCCCCTGCCGTGGTCGACTCTACTCGACGGGATCCTACCGCAGCGCGTCCAGAACTTTCGCCCGGAGATGCTCGACATGCTGTCCGCATCGGGCACGGCGGTCTGGGTCGGCGTCGGCGCCCTCGGCACTTCGGACGGACGGGTCGCACTCTATCGGCGCGACCGCGCCCCACTCTTGCTCCCACCCCGAGAGCCTTACGAGCCACGCTCGGCACTCGAGACAACCATCCTGCAACACCTCGCCGAGCGCGGCGCGTCCTTCACCCTCGAGTTCGCGCCGAAGAGCTCGGAGCTCTCCGTCACCGAGCTCGAGCAGGCGCTCATGAACTTGCTCTGGGCTGGCCAGATCACGAATGACACGTTCTCGCCACTACACGGTGCCGGCAGAAAAACCCGCCCCAGCCGACGAAAAGAACATGTGAAATATGCGG
Organism: uncultured Acidobacteriota bacterium; assembly: GCA_947259165.1. GTDB lineage: Bacteria > Acidobacteriota > Vicinamibacteria > Marinacidobacterales > SMYC01 > CAMYKY01. The sequence continues at coordinate 81,192 of CAMYKY010000010.1, forward strand.
GCGGGCGTTGGTCTCTGGTCGAGGGCTTGATGGACCCCACCGTGAGCGACACCGAACGGGCGCACGCTCGAGTTACCATGTTGCTCGAGCGTTACGGCCTCGTCAGCCGCACCGCTGCATTGTTCGAAGAGCTCCCTGGCGGGTACCAGGCGATCTACCCGGTGCTGCGGGAGATGGAAGAGCGCGGCCGACTGCGGCGCGGCCATTTCGTCGAGGGACTCTCCGGCTCTCAGTTCGCTCTGCCCGGCGCGGTCGAGCGGCTCCGCTCAGTGCGCGACCGACTCGACGGAGCGGACCGAGGCGCCACCCAGGAAAGCGAAATCCGGGCCTACCTCGCTCTCGACCCTGCCAATCCGTATGGTTCCGTTCTCCCGTGGCCCCGTCCGGAGGGCGAACGCCGGGCCCGAGCCCGTCGGGTCCCCGGCGCCTGGGTTCTCTTATATAGAGGTAGGCTCGTGCTTTACATGGAGCGCGGCGGCCGGTCGCTACTGAGCTTCGGTGAGCTCAACGACCCCGACGTCGCGAGAGCCGCGTTTCGAGCCCTGACGAGCCTACCGAGGCGACGACCCCACCGACTCCGTATCGAGTCCATCGATGACGAAGTCCCAACGAAGGGCCCCTATGCGGCACTTCTGCGCGAGCTCGGGTTCTTCCCCGACATCCATTCGATGGTGTTCGCGGAGACACCAACTGACACTCGGTCTTCCGATCGAGTACATTAGTAGAATTTCAAGGAGATAGCTGATGGAACATACATACGACGAGCTCAAGAAGAAAACCGTCGCCGAGCTCCGCGAGGTCGCGGACGGAATGGACCACGAGAAGGTCCCTGGCTTCAAGACGCTCCACAAAGAGGACCTCGTCAAACTCCTTTGTAACGCTTTGGGGATCGAGGCCCATGAGCACCACACCGTCGTAGGAGTCGACAAGGCAAAAATCAAAGCGAAGATCCAGGTTCTCAAGGTAGCGCGGGCGGCCGCGATCGAAGCACATGACGCCAAACAGCTCAAGTGGACGCGCCTCAACATCAAACGTCTCAAGCACAAGATCCGTCAGGCAACCGTCTAGCCAAGCACGCAAGCTCGCGCGTTCAGCGTTCGGTATTCCGTATTGAACATGGACACCACGGATCTAGAAGGGATTTGGGAGGCACATGCTCGCTACGATCCCCTGTGGGCAATCCTTTCGGACCCTGCGAAGAAAAATCGCGGATGGGAGATCGACCGCTTCTTCGCCTCGGGGCAGCGAGAAGTTCGATTCCTGCTTCGTGATCTGGAGGTGGCAGGAATTGACGTCCTGCGACGAGACGTACTCGACTTCGGCTGCGGTATCGGCCGGCTGACGCAAGCGTTATCACTTCACTTCGAACACGTGGTCGGCGTCGACATATCGCCCACGATGATCGAGCTCGCGGAGGAGCTCAACTCGAGCGGGCCGAATCCTCATCGTGTTCGTTTCATACGAAACCCAAGCGACGATCTTGCGGTGCTGAGCACGGAGGCGTACGATTTCGTCTACACGAACATCGTTTTGCAGCACATTCCGCCGGCGCTCATGAAAAGCTACCTTCGTGAATTCCTTCGAGTCTTGCGGACGGGTGGCGTGCTCGTCTTCCAGCTGCCGTCCCACCCCCGCCCCAACGCCGAGCTCACGGTTCGAGCCATGCCCGACGAGGCCTACCGGGCAGAGCTTCGCGTGGACGAATGGCCGCGTGTCGTCGAACCGTCGACTCGAGTCGGACTCGCGGTTCAGGTCGTCAATGCCAGCTCTCACGCGTGGCATCCAAACGCGCTCGGTCAGGTCAACCTGGGAAACCATTGGATCGCGCCAGATGGCACCATGGAGAGGCAGGACGACGCACGCGCCGGACTTCCCAGAACCGTCAATCCCGGGGAGCACGCGGAAATTCTCATCGGAGTGACAGCGCCCGACCAAGAGGGATCGTATCTCTGTGAGCTCGACCTCGTGCACGAGACGATTAGCTGGTTCAAAGATCGCGGCTCGAAAAGTTGTCAGATTCCTATCGAAGTCGCGGTGAACGCGACTCAGCCGTCGGGACCCATCGAGCCCTCGGCGGCGGCGGTCGAGGCGACGAACCGCTGGACCGATGCATGGAGTGCCGCACAAAGACACCTACCCACCCTATCGCCCGCGCTCGAGCCAAAGCCCTTCCCGATGTTCGGGATCCCTCGAGACGAGGTTCTCGATTATCTCGCACGCAACGACGCCACGGTTTTGTCCGTAACCGAGGACGGCCACGCGGGATGGGATTGGGTCGGCTACCGCTATACCCTCCGCAAAACGGTCTGACGAGCACACCACGAAGACACGGAGCCGCAGCGCGGAAAGTCCGCAACCCACTGCTTTTTCAACGCAAAGGCGCAAAGTCGCGGAGACGCAAAGGTCGTCGAGTATGAGCTTCTGCAGACGATGATTTGACACTTGTGAAAGAGACATGCGCCGGAACACGTCCGCCGCAAGGCGCTCACTTTGCGCCTTTGCGCCGTTGCGCCTTTGCGTTGAGTTCTTCTTTTTGTAGCGAGTTCTTCGATGTCGGTAGTGCGGAGGGAGCACGGAGACAAGTCTTTGAATCGATCGCCCTGAACCTCACGATGTACCTTCAGCACGCGATGGTGCACGCGGTACCTCTTTTGTGGCGTCCTCATCGCGTCCATCACGCCGATCTCGACGTCGATGTCACCACCGGAGCGCGGTTTCACGTTATCGAAGTCGTCCTCTACGCAATAACCCGCCGCGCGGCCTAGAAGTGCGCCAAAAAACCCAATATTTGGGTTCCTAGGCGCTTGCGACTGCCGACCCTCGACCGGAACTCCGTCAAAGACTGAAGTGCAGGGACTTTGCCCCGTCCCCAAGAGTGGAACACCGCTTGCACGCAAGCAGCTGTGGCTCAGCTCAGAACCCAACGGTGATACTGTAGCCAGGGTTCAGAGCTTTGTATTTTTCAAAACTCTTCAAGAGAAAGGCAGGGTCGGACGGATGAAACGGAAATCGACCATTCTTTTTATTCTGGTCCTAGGAGTCGCCATGTGGTCGGGGGACACGCTGGCACAGGACGTCGAGCGGGGTAAGGCCGTTTACGATTCGCGCTGTGTCATATGCCACGGTGATCAAGGCGACGGCAAAGGCCTCATCGGGATTGTGCATCGAGCTCAGCAAAACGGCATGGTGGTCACGATCTACCCTCGAGACTTCACCGCGGGTGTCTACAAGTTCCGAAGCACACCTAGCGGCGACCTCCCCACCGACGACGATCTCATGCGCATCGTGACCGAAGGGATTTCGCGTTCGGGGATGCCGTCCCACACGGATATTTCCGAGGCCGACCGTCAAGCCGTCATCGCGTACATCAAGACATTCTCCAAACGGTGGGCGGAAGAGGAGCCTGGCACACCGCTCGTCATCGAGGCCGCCCCGGCGGCAGTCGGCTCGGGCGAATCCAGCGGGCGCGGTAAGGACGTCTACGCGACCATGCAGTGCTCCAAGTGTCACGGTGATACCGGCAAGGGCGACGGACCGTCATCCGCCGATCTCGAAGACAGCTGGGGCGACAAGATTCTGCCTTTCGATTTCACATCCGGTCCTCTCAAGGGTGGTTCGACGCCGGAAATGGTTTATCGCACGTTCATGACCGGCCTCGACGGCACGCCGATGCCTTCCTATCAAGACGCGCTACCCGAGGAGCAGGCGCGGTGGGATCTCGTTTCGTACTGTTTAGAACTGATGGCCGGGGCACCCGGCGACACCGACCAATGAAGGCTAGAGGAATGCGAATGTCAAACAGGAGGGATTTAATGGTTTCTACGCGGTTTCTTATCGTCCTATCGGTCGCACTCGCCGTCGGTCTCACTTTTGGCTGCGCCGGCGGCGGTTCGCAGGAGGGCGGCGGCTCTGGAGCGGCGGTATCACACGCAGACCACGAAGTAGCTCCGGGCGAGCTCGACGATTACTACGGTTTCTTCAGCGGAGGCCACTCGGGCGAGGTTCGCGTCCTAGGCATTCCGTCTATGCGCGTTTTGAAACGCATCCCGGTTTGGAACATCGACCCGGGTAGCGGTTGGGGGATTACCAACGAGAGCCGGGCACTACTGGGCGGCATGCAAACCGGCGACACCCACCACGTCCACGGCTCCTACGAAGACGGGACCTACGACGGCAAATGGCTCTTCGTGAACGACAAGCTCAACAATCGCATGGCGCGCATTCGTGTCGACCTCATGGAAGTTGATGCCGTCGTCAACGTCCCGCACGCACAAGGAGCCCACGGACTCTTCCCGCAGCGCTACCCCTCGACCGAGTGGGTCGTTCTCAACAGCGAGTTCCGCACGCCGCTTTCAAACGACGGTCGCGGCGACATGCTCGATGCATCCACCTACGGCGGCGTCCATACAATCATCAACGCCGCCGACATGGAAATCGTGGCTCAAGTCACAACGCCGGTGAACCTCGATCTCGCGGCCACCGACTACCAGGGCAAGTACTCGTTCGCAACGTCCTACAACAGCGAAGGCGGTGCGACGATCTCCGAAATGCTCGCGAGCGATCGTGACTATCTCGTGGTCTTCAACTGGGAGGCGATCAAAGAAGCGCTCGCCAACAACAACTACCGAATCGTCGACGACATCAAGATCCTAGATGGCACCGAGGGCACAGGGCTCACTGCCTACATCCCGATCCCGAAGAACCCGCACGGCGTGAACATCAGCCCTGACGGGAACTACGCTGTCGCTTGCGGCAAAGTGTCTCCGACGGTGAGTATCATCGACATCAACAAGCTCGACGACCTCTTCGCCGGTAACATCGAGCCTAGGGACGCTGTCGTGGGCGAGCCCGAAGTAGGTCTCGGCCCCCTGCACACCACTTTCGACGGTCGGGGCAACGCGTACACATCGCTGTTCATCGACAGCCAGGAAGTGAAGTGGAACATCCAAAAGGCCATCGACCTGTACTCCAACCCCGTCGAGGGTGAGACCGCCGTCGTCGATCGTCTCGATATCCACTACCAGGTCGGGCATACCATGGCTTCGATGGCCGAGACGAAGGAAGCGGACGGAAAGTACCTCATCTCGCTCAACAAGATCTCCAAGGATCGCTTCTTGAACGTGGGCCCGCTCAAACCGGAGAACGATCAGCTCATCGACATCTCGAACGATGAAATGATTCTCTTGAAAGACGAGCCCGCGTACATCGAGCCGCACGATTGCATCATCGTCAGACGAGACCTCATCGAGCCCCATGTCGTACACCGAGCGGTCCTCGAAGAGCATCCCTTGGCGGTCACGCAGAGCTCGGTAGAACGCGTTGGCAACAAGGTGACGGCGCGCATCACGGCGTCGGCACCGGTTTATGGCCTCCAGGAAGTGGTCGTCAATCAAGGGGACGAGGTAACGTTCATCGTCACCAACACCGATGAGATACCCGATTTGGCGCACGGCTTCGCGATCTCGAACTACAACGTCAGCTTCGTCGTCGGCCCATTCCAGACGAAGTCAGTAACGATCACTGCGGACAAGCCGGGTATGTATTGGATCTACTGCACGAACTTTTGCCACGCGCTTCACCTAGAAATGCGGATGCGGTTCGTCGTCAATCCACGCTCGACTTAGGCAGACTGCGCTCATGAGTCACGGAGGACTAAGAGCGCTGATTCTCGTAGGGCTCGGGGCGATCTTCGCCTCGAGCCCCGTCGGGGCTCAGCTTCCGTTCGGCGAACAACAGTACGAGTACGAGCTTTCGGACGTCCTACCGGGCGCCTCGAGCTTCGAGCAAGTCGAGGATCCGGAGCACTACTGGCGAGGCTACGCCGACGAGGGCCAACAACAGCTCGTCGGTTTCGTTTTTCTGACCGACGATCTCGTCGACATCCCCGGGTATTCCGGCGAGACCATGAACACTCTCGTCGGGATGGATACCGAGGGGACGATCACCGGGATCAAGATCGTCCATCACTCGGAGCCCATCGTTCTCATCGGTCTCGACGAGTCCGTTATTCACGAGTTTACGGGTCAATACACTGGCAAGAGCATCACCGATCGCATCCTCATCAGTAACGAGCCGAAGGAAGGCTACACCGTCGTCGACGCCATCAGCGGAGCTACCGTGACCGCCGTGGCAGAGAACGCGACCGTGCTCGAGGCGGGTCGTTTGGTCGCTCGCGCCGAAGGGATCGTCAGCGCAGCAGACATTCGCTCGCGAAGACCCAGCATGGTTTTCGAGGAGCTCTCGTGGACGGAGCTCGTTTCCCGAGGCGCCATCGGTTCGATTTCGGCAGAGCCCGGGGAGCAGGGTTTACCGTCCGGAGCGGGGAGCGTCGATGTCCGGTTCACCGTCTTGGATCCGCCGAGCGTCGGTCAAAACCTCCTGGGCGAGCGTTTCTACACCGTCGTGAAAGAGCGTCTTGCCAACGATGGAGGCAGCGCCCTGTACATCGGAAGCATCGCGGGAGTTTCTTTCAAGGGGGCCGGCTTCGCACGCGGCGGCATCTTCGACCGGTTTGTCATCGAGCAGTCAGGAGATCTCTTCGTCTTCAAGGATCTCGACTACATGGGTTTTCCGGCGCTCGAGCTCGACGATGCTCCCCGCTTCCAGGAAGGCGGGATCTTTTTCGTCGACGAGGGGTTCGACCCCGCGGAGGAGTTCTCGTTTCGACTCACGTTTCCGTATCGCGTGGCCGACCAGCGAACCTACGCGACGCTCATCGCCGACTTCGGATTGCCCAGTAGGTTCATCGAGTCAGACCAGCCGTTCTGGGTGAGCCGATGGCAAGCGGCATGGGGCGCAGTGCTGTTCACCGGGCTGCTCTTGGGGGTCATCACCACGGCGTTCGTGTTCAAGGAGCGCATGACGCCGCATCGTAAGCTTCTACACAACACGACGGCGCTGCTCGCCGCGGTTGTCCTCGGACTCATTTTCAAAGCCCAACCGAGCACGACGCAGATACTCACTCTTTTTGGCTCGCTCGCGAGACTCGAGTTCCCCAAGGAAATCTTCCTGTCCGAGCCGCTCATCTTCATGCTGTGGATCTCGATCGCAGTCACCCTCGTCATCTGGGGTCGCGGATTCTTCTGTGGCTGGGTGTGCCCGTACGGCGCACTACTCGAGTCCTTCATCTCCGTGTGGCACAAGCTCGCACCCAAGAAACTGCAGAAAAGAATCGACGCCTGGCGTCCGCCACCGTTTCTCCGCTACGGAAAGATGTTCACGTTCGTGGTCATCCTCCTCGTCTCCTTCGCTAGCCTGCCGCTCGCCGAGGCACTCGACGAGATCGAGCCGTTCAAGACGTTCGTTCTGCACCTCGCTCGGCCTTCGGCCTTCGTCATTTACTTCGTGCTCATCACCCTGGTCTCGGTCGTCAGCTATCGATTCTTCTGCCGGTTCATGTGTCCTCTCGGCGGCGCACTCGCCATCCCGTCGGCGAGGAAACCGCTTCTTCCTTTGTACCGCTACGAGACGTGCACAAACTGCAAGATCTGCGCGAAAGGTTGCGAGCCCCAGGCGATCTCGTTCGACACGGGCGTCATCGACTATCAAGAATGCCTCCAGTGTTGGGACTGCCAGGCGACCGGGAAGAACGAGGGCGTCTGTCCCGAGCTCATCGTCTCCAAGAAAGAGAACCGTGCGCCCAGATATCTCGTTGTCAGCATTCTCTTGATGATCTTGGGAACACCCGCCACACCGGAAGCGGAGGAAATTCAGGTGCAACCCGGCGGCCTCGAGCATGCCCTGGCTGCTGCGAGCGACGGTGATACTCTCGTGCTCGCGTCGGGAGTCCATCCGGGCGCCCTCATCCTCACGAAGTCCGTCTCGCTGCGCGGACAACCGGGCGCAATTCTCGACGGTGGCGGAACCGGCCACGCTCTCATGATCGATGCACCCGCAGTGACGGTCGAGAACCTGACCGTGCGCAACTGCCGCGTCGACGACGAGTACGCCGACACCGGTATTTGGGTCGAGAAGGCTTCCAAGGGCACGCGACTCATCGGCAACACTGTCGAGTCTTGCCGCTTCGGCATCTGGATCCACGGCTCACAAGAGACCGAGGTTATCGACAACCAGGTAATCGGCATCGAAGAGCTGACTCAGAACCAGCGCGGAGACTGCATCCATCTGTGGGACGCCGACGGGACCAAGGTGTCGGGGAACAAGATCAGACACTGCCGCGACGGAATTTACATGGAGCTCACCAGCGAGGGGGAGATCGAGAACAACCAGATCTTCGACTCGCGCTACGCGGTTCACACCATGTGGTGCGATCGCAGCCGCTACATCGACAACTACGCGTCCGGGAACCTCGTCGGTTTGGCGCTCATGTTCTCCTCGCACATCGAATCGAGAGGGAACATCCTTCACAATAACCGGACGCACGGCATGCTGTGGATTCAGGTCACTCGTGGAAAAGCCCTTGACAACGTCATCATCGGCAATACCAAAGGCATCTTCGTCTATAACTCGCTCTACAACGAGATCCGAGGTAATCTGATCGCACGGAACAATCTGGGCGCGCACTACTGGGGCGGCTCCGAAGACAACGTCATGGAGCAAAACGCCTTCATCGATAACGAGATCCAAGCCAAATACGTTGCCGCGAAAGACCAGCAGTGGAACGGGAACTTCTGGAGCGATTACGGTGGGTGGGACATGGACGAAGACGGCACCGGCGAGACGCCGTATCGCTCGAACACACTGGTCGACGCGCTTCTTTGGCAGTACCCGCACTCCAAGTTCCTGCTCGCGAGCCCGGCGTTTCAACTTCTGGCCCTGGCCGAAAGAGAGTTCCCCGTGATCACCTATCCGAAAGCGGTCGACTCATCGCCGCTGATGTCGCCGTCCATGGCCGAGTGGGAGTCGCTCCTGGAACGCTATCCCGGCAATCCTCAGCAGTACTATTTGGAGATGCAGAAGCTTCCTCATCTGCCCGGAGAGGTCGACTGACTCGATGATTCGCTTTGACCGTGCCACCAAGACCTTCGGCTCCTTGGAAGCGCTTGCGCCGCTCGATCTCGAGATCAAGGACAGCGAATGGCTCGGGGTCTTCGGTCGCAACGGCTCGGGCAAAACGACGCTGTTGCGAATGCTGGTGGGGCTGTCGCAGCCGTCCGGCGGACAACTCCTGATCGACGGCAAGCCGCCCGGCCCGGAGGACTGGCGAGAGTTTCGGCGCTCGCTCGGTTTCATGCCGGAGCGGGTTGCGCTATTCGACAACCTTACCGGTGAGAAAACGCTACGGTATTTCGCGCGACTCAAACAGGTCGACCTAGGCGAAGTCATGCCAATCCTCGAGCGCGTCGGACTGGCGGACGCGGCCCATCGGAAGACCTCGGATTACTCCAAGGGAATGCGTCAACGCTTGAACCTCGCGCAAGCGCTGCTGGGGGATCCGAAGTTCCTCGTCCTCGACGAGCCGATCGAAGGTCTCGACGCTCACGGTGTGCGCGATTTCTTCGAGCTGCTGAAAAGTGTGAAGGGACGCACGGTCGTGTTCTCGTCGCACCGGCTTCCGCTCATCTCTCGGATCGTCGATCGAATCTGCATTCTGAGTCAAGGCAAGATCAAAGCGCTCGGAACGGAGGATGAGCTCTACGAACAGGTCAACCTTCCAGTCCGAGTCGTGATCCATCCCGCGGACAGCGCGTCCACGCGCCTGGCTGCCGCCGTCGACAAGCTCGACTCGGCGTCTCTGGTGAGCCAAAACGGTCGTCTCGTCGTGAGCGTGGCGCAAAAGGACAAGCTGCGGTTTCTCAGCGACCTGCAAGCTCTGAGCTCCGAGATGCACGACATCCGCATCGAGGAACCCTCTCTCGAGGAGGTGCTTCTTGAAACGGGTTGACGCGGTCTGGAGCATCGCTCGAAAAGAGTTATCTGACCGGCTGCGGAACCAGTGGATCTGGACGGTGAGCCTTCTCGTTCTCGCGGCAACCCTCGCGATCGCCTTTCTCGGCGCAGCACCCGTGGGTGTCGTCGGCGCTCACGGAGGCGGCGCGATCCTCGCGAGCATCATGAACCTCGCCGTCTACCTCGTCCCCCTTTTGGCGTTGGTCATGGGCGCGGGGGCGATCATCGACGAGAAGCGCCGCGGGCTGCTGGATTTGATCCTCGCCTACCCGATCTCGTCGAGCGAGTACTTTCTCGGGACGTTTTTGGGCTATGCTCTCGCGCTCGCAATCGCTCTCGTCGCGAGTTTCGTCCCCACCGGCGTGGTCCTCAGCATGACCACAGGGATCAACGTCTTTCAGTACAGCCTTCTCCTCGTGCTCATTCTCGGCCTCGGCACGAGCTTTCTCGCGCTCTCGTTCCTGATCTCGATTCTTTCACGAGACCCCGCGCGCGGCATCGCCTCGTCAGTGCTCGTATGGATATTCGCGGTGCTGGTATTCGACCTCGGGCTCGTGGGACTCCTCGTTGGGTTCGGGGGGCAAATTCCAGCGCCGGCGTTTGGCGCCATGATGCTGTTGAACCCAACGGACGTATTTCGATTGATCGCGTTTACCTGGGTCGGAAGCGCGTCGTCACCCCTGGGGCTCGCCACGGTGAGCCCTCCTTTTCCAGCGGTGGTGCTCGTGAGCGCCATGACAGCTTGGGCGATCGTGCCGCTTTGGCTCAGCCACCGCTTGTTTCAAAAACGCCTAGCTCTGGACAGGTTGATATGACAAAGAAAGACTACGACTCATTTGTTTTCAGCGTTCTTCTCGTTGCTTTCACTCTAATTCTCGCCACCGGTTGCGACACCCTAGCCGGCGAGCCGGTCCTCAAAGGACGCGTCGACATCGGTGCAGGCGAAGCTCCCGCCGTCGTCTACTTGAAAAACGTGCCGGGGGGGCTCGTACCCGAAACCGACACCGTGATCACCCACCTGCCGGACGGAACCTTCGACCCTCCCGTCAGCATCGGCTTCGTCGGCAACGAATTCGTCTTTCGCAACGAAGACGACGAGCTCCACACCACGCACCTCTATATGCATCTGGCCTACCAGGAGAAGATATCCGGACGTCCGATCGAAAACGGTGCCACCCTCTACAACATCGCTCTTCCGAAGAAGGATATGGAAGTGCGGCGACCCATCAAGACATATCACCATTTCGGCGACGAGACAGGAGTCATCGACGTGCGGTGCAACCCTCATCCCGCCGAGGGCGCTGCCGCGCTCGTCTTCGACCACCCTTACGTCGTCGTGACCGAAGCCGATGGAACGTTCGAGATGCCCAACGCCCCCCCTGGAACGCATGAGCTCTGGGTCTGGCACAACGGCGAAACGCGACTGTGGCAGAGCGTGGAAGTCAAAGAGAGTGGCCCGACGGAGGTTACCGTAGGTATGGGAGGCTCCTAGACCAATGCTTCTTTCCACTTTCGCACTGGCGCTTCTTCTCAGCGGCGCGGGAGACGGTGAGCCCTTCCCCTCGTTCGCGCTCGAAAACTTCGACGGACGGTCGTTCTCGAATAAATCGTTTACAGGGAAGACCACCATTGTCGTACCGACCTACGCCAAGTGCATTTTTGCATGCCCGATGATCACGTTCTTTCTCACGGAGTTGGACAAAGAGCTCGGAGCTCCGGCCAACCTCCAATACGTTCACGTGTCCGTGCAACCGAGCGAGGATACCGCCGAGGAGATCCTTGAGCATTTCGAGGAACACTCGATCGACGCGACTGCCGACCCGCGGTGGATGTTCATTAACGGGCCCGATTCGGAGGTTGCGGAGTTCCTCTCCGACGCGGATGTGCAAGTGACCAGGACCCAAGTCGATGAAGGCGTTCTGATCGAGCACACCACGCGCATTTTCGTTGTCGGTCCGCAAGGTGAGACTCTGGCAACGTTCGACAGCTATTTTTGGGATAAGAAGGAGATGCACCATGCGCTTCGATACGCAATCGAGTAGAGAACTGAATCGAAGGGATTTCATCCGAGTCGCCGGGCTCGGAACTGCAGCCGCTCTCACCGGAGGGCTTCACCCTCTCGACGCTGCCGACTTCGACCCCGCAGGCGTTCGCCTCATGGAGTTCGACGTCAGCTACCGCACGCAAGTCATGAAGCTTCCGAAAGACGCGGAGAACGTACAAATCTGGATGCCGCTGCCGCCAAACAACGCCGGTCAAATGATCTCGAACTTCGAGGTCGACTCCCCGTTTCCTCACAAGTTCACGCGGGACGCCACCTTCGGGACGAGGATGCTGCACGTCGAGACCGGCAAGCAGAAAACCCCGTTCGGTGTCGAAGCTCGCTACCGCGTAACCCGCAAACAGGTGGGCATCGAGAAGGCCACGCTCAGCGACGAGGAGCTCGCGAAATACTTGAAGCTCACCAGCAAGGTGCGTTATACGCCCGACGTCGAGCTGTTCGCACGAGAAATCCTCGGCGACGAGAAAGATCCCTACAAAATGGGACGACTCGTTTTCGACGGCATCCGCGATGCACTGTTCTACGACAAGACGATCCCCGGATGCGGCACTGGCGACACGCAGTGGATCATGAAATACCGCCGCGGCAAGTGTGACGACTATCATGCTCTGGCGATGGCGATCTTGATCTCGAACGGCGTTCCCGTGCGTTGGGAACAGGGTTTTCCGCTTCCGTTCCCCGAAGGCGGCAAGGTCGCAAGCGGCGAGCTCGAAGGCGACTGCACCGGCTCGCATTGCTGGATAAGTTTCTACGCACCGTCCCACGGATGGGTCCCCATAGACGTTTCCGAAGGCGACAAGGGCGCCCCCAACAGCGATTTCTTCTTCGGCAACCTGTCACCAAACCGCTTTCAAGTCTCGGTGGGCCGGTCGGCGACGCTGAACCCCGCGCAGGGCGGCGACCCTCTGCCGACGTTCGCATTCGCGTACGCCGAAGCCGACGGCATCCCTCTCGTCTACTTGATGAACTACGAAAACATCATCAAGTACGACGTGACCCGGGTGGAGATGGCCTAAGGTGAAATTAGCAGCAATGGTATTGGCGGTCGCGATGTGCGCGGCCGCCTTGCGGGCGGACGAAGTCGCCGAAGAAGGCCAAGCCCCACCGCACTTCGCCCTCCCCGACGAGAATGGTGAAGTCCACGACCTCGCTGACTTCATCGGCCGCCCGACGATTCTGTACTTCACCCACAACATGTGCCACTACTGCACACAAATCATCGCGTTCCTCAAACGCGCCCACGCAAAATACGAAGGCACCGACCTCGCCATCTTGACGTTGAACGTCTGGGCCGCTGACGACAAGTTCATCATCCGCTACAAAGAGGCCATGGGCCTGCCTTTCACGATGCTCGCCGGAAAAAACTCACAGCTACTACGCGACTACGAAGTCAACTACGTCCCCATCATCGTTTTCATCGGACGAGACGGCAAGATCCGCCACATCTACCACCACTACGTGTTGCAGGGCGATTTCGAAAAAACCACCGCCGAGATCGTAGAAGAATAGGTAACCTCTCCCCCGAGGGGGAGTGGTCGGCCTCGCAAAGCGAGGCCGGGTGAGGGGGGAGCGGCGACCGCGTCTCGTTCAAGGAGCGAGCCGCTCGAGCTCGTCGAACCAGTTCAAGATTATCCGAATCTCCGTCAGAGACTCGCCGTAAATTTCTTCGCTCATGATGAACGACTGACCGTCCGGCATCACGTCGTAGCCGGCGTGCCCGGTCTGGTCGAGCCGGAAGCTACCAGAGAATAGCTCCTCCGGCCTGCCAAATGGATTGACCGAATCTTCAGTCACGGGCACGCTCATGAGGGCGTCGCCGACACGATAGAAAAGCGCGGACCCATCGCGTGACCACATCGGTTCGGCGCCGCCGTCAATCGAGACCTTCCACTTGTACCTGTCCCCTTTTTCGCCGCATTGCTAGGGCGGTTGCGTCGTGAAAATTTGCGTCCTATCCTCGAGCAACCATGCCGAGAGAAACGCTACACATCGTCGCGCGCGCCATCGCTCGCGCGGGTACAGAATCACGGGTGCGCGAGCAGTTCGAGGCGCTCGTCGAGCCGACGCGCGCGGAGCCTGGGTGCCTGAGCTACGAGCTGTTCGTTCACGAGGAGAATCCGGCGGAGTTCCTGTTCGTCCAGGAGTATCAGGACGAAGCCGCGTTCGACGCCCACCTCGCCTCGGCGCACATCACCGCGATGCTGGAGGTCGTGTTGCCGCTGCTGGCCGAGCCGCCGGACATACGACGCTACCGGCGCCTGAGCTACTCCGCTTGAAGAGTTCTTACGTAGTGGACGACCTGCCAGCGCTCCTCCTCGGACAGCTTTGACTCCATCGCCGGCATTGGGGTCTTCCCGACGGTCATCTTGTAGAAGATTTCACCGTCCGTCAGGCGTTGTCGCGCCTCACGGGTGGAGAGGTCGGGCGGTTTCTTGGGGAACATCGCAACGGCAGAGCCGTCACCTTGGAACGATTCCCCGTGGCACAGCACACATTGTTTTTTGTACGAGGCCTCGCCCGCCGCTAGCAACTCGGGCGAGACCTCGAGCGGGTTCACCGTCGCTCGCTCCTGCTCGGGAACCTCCCACGCCTACGTCAGTGAGAGGACGCCACTCAAGAGCACGACGGCGTACACTATTCGCTGAAGGAGAAGCTGGCGTCGGCGCCATCGGCTCCGACGGTAACGCTCATCTGCTGGGTGCCGTACTTCTCGTGCCACGCCTCCACGACGTAGTCACCAGCCGGCAAACCTGGAATCGAGTAGCTACCGTTGATGTCGGTCGTCGCGAAGAACGGGTGGTCGACGACGCCGACGTACGAGGCCATCCATTTGTGCACGTCGCACTTGAAAGGAACCATGACCTCGGGATTGGCGAAGATTCTGTCGGTCGTCAATCCCTGGACCGGCTGGCCGATATTGAATTCCTTGTTGTCGGCCGGCATCGCGTGGATGTTGTGAAGCGTCTCGTCACTGTTTCTGATCGTGAGCGTCTGCCCCGCACGGACACCGAAGACGTGCGGTGTGTACATACAGCCCTGCTGGTCGAGCATCACAGCCTCGGTCGGGATATCGAACATCTGACCTTCGAGACCTTCTTTCACGTATACGAAGACGTTTTTCAACCCACCGCCGTCGCCAACAATAACGAACTCGGTCATCACAGCATCGGGGTGCATCCGGGCGCAACTCGGATCGGCGGCCATTTGAATTGCCGAAGCCTCAGGCGCCTCACCGTCGAACTTCACCGTCCCATTGAGCGCTCCCGCAGCGCCGCCACTCGGTGCACTAGCAGCCGGGGCCGGCTTCGCAGCCGGAGATGGCGCAGCCGCCTCGTCGCTGCCACCGCCACAACCGAGCGCGAGCGCCGAAATCACCAAAGACGACATCAAGATTCTGATCATAAGAGACCCTCCCTATCTTTCGAAGGACAGACTAGTGCAACGGGCGTTCCGGATCCAGGGAAATCAAGACGTCTAGTCTAGTTTGCCGTCAATTACTTACACCGAAGAGCTTCGATTATCGCCGCGTAGTCGACCGCCAAAGTGCGTCATTTGGCCCGGACAAAGCTGAGGATTCTGACGCACATCGACCCGCGAGCCGACGTGAAGTAACGCTGGCACTCGTACGCGGGTGCGCTTAGACTTTCGGACCAGAGGATGCCTTCACAATGACGCGACCCTACTTCCTGGTTCAGACTGTCGCCGCCACGGTTTTGGCGCTCGCCACGCTCGTGCGCGCCGAGACGCTCGAGCTCACAACGGCCACCATCACCGAGATCCAGGCCGCGTTCGACGCGGGCGCGCTGAGCTCAGAAAGACTCGTGGAGCTTTGCCTGGCCCGGATCGAAGCGTATGACAAGACCGGACCGATGCTCAACGCGGTCATTACCGTGAACCCCAACGCACTCCAAAGAGCACGGGAGCTCGACGTAGAACGTCGACGGAGTGGGCGACGCTCACCCATGCACGGAATCCCGGTCGTATTGAAAGACAACTACGACACGGCGGATCTCCCGACGACGGCCGGCTCGTTCATGCTGGCGGGGTCGATCCCTCCCGACGATGCTTTCGTCGTGGCCAAGCTCCGCGAGGCCGGGGCGATCATCCTGGCGAAGCTCAACATGAGCGAATTCGCTTCCGGGGCTCCAATGAGCTCGATCGCGGGTCCGACGCGCAATCCCCACGACCCGGCTCGCTCGCCTTCTGGCTCGTCAGGCGGTAGCGGCGCCGCGGTGGCTGCCGCCTATGCCCCCATCGGCTTCGGAACCGACACCGGCGGATCGGTACGCGGACCGTCCGCGGCCAACGGGATCGTCGGACTCAAGACAACCCATGGCCTTTTGAGTCGCGACGGCATCGTACCGCTCGGCCTCTCGTTCGACACGGCCGGTCCCATGGCGCGCAACGTTGAGGGCATCGCCATCGTCCTCGGGGTGATCACCGGAATCGATCCCGCGGACGATTCGACACAGAAAAGTGATGGCAAGTTCGACACCGACTACACGCGGTTTCTCGACCCCGACGCGTTGCGCGGCACCCGTATCGGTGTGGCCCGCGATTTTCTCGAAAACGATCCTGACGTAGATTGGGTCATCGAAGCCTCGCTCGAGGCAATGCGCGCCGCGGGTGCCACCGTCGTCAACGTAAGCTTCCCCGAATGGCTCCTTGATTCCGAACGAAAATTCTACGACGCGATTCGCCATCGTGAATTTCCCGTGCAGATCCAAGAGTACCTGGCGACACTCGACGATGGATATCCGAAAACGCTCGACGAGATCGTGGAGCGCTCGATGAAGCTCCCCTCGCGGAACGAACAGGGTTTCGTTCCGAATCCGTCACGTTGGAACTTGATGAAACGTGAGCTCGAGGCCGGCTCTCTCGAGGACTACGAGTACGTGTCCGTACACGAGCACGCGCTGCCGTTGGTACGCGGAATCATCGAAGGCATCCTGAACGCCGAGCAACTCGACGCCATCGTGTACCCGACGTCGCCGCGCCGTCCGCCCCAACGCGACGCCGATCCTGGAACATCCAACGGTGGACGATCCCCGGTCCGTCTCGCCAACATGAGCGGGTTTCCGGACTTGATCGTGCCGGCCGGGTTCACCGGCACCGGCCTTCCGGTGTGCTTGTCGTTCCTCGGTCCCGCGTTCAGCGAGCCGCGACTGCTCGGTCTTGGTTACGCGTTCGAGCAAGCGACGAAAGCCCACCGGATTCCCGTGCACACGCCCTCGCTTCGGGGTGAGCGGTTCGAGTACCAGCCGCTCTCAACGCAGCCGTGAGCAAGGCTGGTAGCGAAAACAGCTCACGACGTGGTCATTCACCATGCCTACCGCCTGCATGTGCGCATAGATGATGGTACTGCCGACAAAGTTGAACCCACGTTTCTTCAGATCTTTGCTGAACGCATCAGACTCTTTGGATGTCGCGGGAATATCCTTCATCGTGCGTCTCCGGTACACTCGCGGCTTCCCGCCGACGAAAGGCCACGCGTAGGCGTCAAAGTTTCCAAATTCCTTCTGAATTTCGAGGAAAGCGCGCGCGTTTCTAACGGCGCTTGCGACCTTGAGCCGGTTCCGGACGATACCCGGGTTGTCCAAGAGCTTCACGAGCTTCGCGTCTGTGAATCGCGCAACTTTCTTCGGATCGAATCCGGCAAACGCTTTCCTATATGCCTCACGCTTGTTGAGGATCGTCGACCAGGAAAGCCCCGCCTGCGCGCCCTCGAGAATGAGAAACTCGAAGTGGGTACGGTCGTCGTGGACCGGAACACCCCATTCCTTGTCGTGATAGTTGAGGTAGAGGTCGTTTCCCTTGCCCGCCCATGCGCAACGCTTGCGCTCAGGCTTCATCTCACGTCCCGAGCAAGTCGGATTCCCGTGAACTGCCACCGGGCGTCCGGGTAGAAGAAATTCCGATAGCTCGCGCGGATATGCTCTGCCGGAGTTACGAACGAACCACCTCGCAACACCATCTGGTTGCACATGAACTTCCCGTTGTACTCGCCCAACGCGCCCTCGCTGATCCGGTAGCCCGGGTAGGGTAGATAGGCACTCCCCGTCCACTCCCACACGTCACCGTACATCTGCCGTGGCAGACTCGGGTCCCCCGTAAACGGTGACATCGGCGTGAGGAAATCGCTCCCTTGCAGGTTGCCCTCGATCGGAAGGACGCTCGCCGCGACTTCCCACTCCGCCTCGGTCGGCAGGCGAGCACCGCACCACCGCGAATAGGCATCCGCTTCGTAGTAGCTCACGTGGCATACCGGCGCGTTAGGGTCGACCGGCTGCATGCCACACAGCGTCATGCGCCACCACGTGCCCTGACGGCGATCCCAGTACAAAGGCGCATGCCAGGAATCTTCTTGCACTTTCGCCCAGCCGTCGCTGAGCCAAAGCTCGGGTCGCTCGTAACCACCGTCTGCGATGAACTCCATGAACTCTCCCGCGGTCGTCAGCCGCGAGCCGAGCTCAAACGCATGGACAAATTGACGATGCCGGGGGTGCTCGTTGTCGAAGCTGAAGCCGTCACCTTTGAAGCCAATACGGCAAAGCCCCTCCGAGTAGCCATGCCACTCGATGGGCAGTGGCGGCTTCGCCAATCGAAGGGTTTGTTCCCAATAGGCCGGCCTCAGTGGGTTGCTCCAGTGGACGTGAAGGATATCCGTCAGCATCAGCTCTTGATGCTGCTGCTCGTGATGAAGCCCGACGCGGACGATGGGCGCGATGGCCTCAATCTCGGCATCGGTTGCACTCTCGAGAACGTGCCCGAGCTGGGCGTCCACTTCATTACGATAGTCGAGAACGTCGTCGAGAGGCGGCCGAGTCAACATGCCGCGCTTTGGCCGAGGATGTTTCTCCCCCACCGCGTTGTAGTACGAGTTGAATAGAACCTTGAATTCATCGCGCGGGGAGCGATAGCTCGGGTCGTTTCTCAGCAGGAAGGTCTCGAAAAACCAGCTGGTGTGTCCCAGGTGCCACTTGGCGGGACTGACGTCGTCCATCGACTGCACCTGAGCGTCTTCTGGAGTGATCGGAGATGCTAGTGCCTGGGTCTCGGAACGCACCCGACGATAGCGATGGAGCGTAGTTTCCCGCAACGACGTAGCAACAGATTGCTCGGACACTGGAGCCCCCCGGGGATTGTGTTGGCTTGTGTTTTGTCTCCGCTTACGTGTGGAGACGATAGCGGGGATGACGCCGAGGTGTCAAGTCGACGTTGATTCGAAGCGCGCGATCGCCTCTTCCTGCTGGAGCAGGAAGTCGAGTTGGTCGATCCCGTTCATGAGACAGTGTCGCGCGAAGCCGTCGAGAAGAAACTCGGCGGCGCCACCGTCCGGCAAGACGAGTTTGCATGCTTCGAGATCGACGGTGACGGACGCACCAGGATTCTCGAGAAGGAATCGATGCGCCTTCGCATCGACCTCGACGGGCACGAGGCCGTTTTTGACCGCGTTGTTTTTGAAGATATCCGCGATCGATGAGCTGACGACAGCGCGAAACCCGAAGTCCAAGAGCGCCCAGGGCGCGTGCTCTCGCGACGAGCCGCAACCGAAATTCTCTCCGGCGACGAGGATGCTCGCGCCTTCGGCCTCGGGCCGATTGAGCACGAACTCCGGATCGTTACGCCAGTCAGCGAACAAGCTCTCGCCCAATCCCAGTTTGGTCGTGATCGTGAGAAACCGAGCGGGAATGATTTGATCGGTATCGACGTTGTCGACAGGCAGAACAACTGTCTTCGAAGTGATCTTTCGGAAGGCTTCCATTGCGTTAGTCCAAAAGCTCTCTCGGATCTGCAATCGTCCCGCCGATGGCCGCGGCCGCGGCAGTAAGAGGACTAGCGAGAACCGTGCGGGCACCCTTGCCTTGCCGACCTTCGAAGTTGCGGTTGCTCGTGCTGACCGCAAGTTCCCCGGCAGCCACCCCGTCGCCGTTCATCGCGATGCACATCGAGCATCCCGGATCGCGCCACTCAGCGCCTGCTTCCCTGAACACACGGTCGAGGCCCTCGTCGACGGCCCTGCGTTTGATTTCTTGTGAGCCCGGAACGACGAGGACCCGAACCCCGGGGGCGACCTTCCGCCCTTTCATCAGCGACGCCGCAGCTCGCAGGTCTTCCAGCCGGGCGTTCGTGCAGCTTCCGATGAAGACCACGTCCACCGACTTGCCGACGAGACTCTCGCCGGGCTGCATTCTCATATACTCGAGTGCCTGAGATGACGCAGCCGCCTGAGCTTGTTCCCCTCGGCTCGCAGGATCCGGAATCGCTTCGTCGATGGAGACCGACATTCCCGGGTTGGTGCCGTAGGTCACCATCGGCTTCACTCGAGACGCGTCGAGAGTCACGCTCTTGTCGTAACGCGCGCCGGCGTCAGTCGGTAGGGTACGCCAATCGGCAACCGCGGCCGCCCAGCCGTCGCCCGTCGGCGCAAACTCGCGCCCCTCGAGGTACGTGAAGGTCGTCTCATCGGGCGCAATCAGCCCAGCTCGTGCTCCGGCTTCGATCGACATGTTGCAAATCGTCATCCGCTCGTCCATGGAGAGCGACGCGATGCAGGAACCGGTGTACTCGATGACGTGACCGCGTCCACCGTCAACGCCGACCTCTCGAATGACGGCGAGAATCAGATCCTTCGCGGTCACCCCGGTCGCAAGCCTGCCATCGAGGCGTACCTCGAACGTCTTCGGCTGCCGCTGCAACAGAGACTGGGTGGCCATGACATGCCCAACTTCTGTCGTCCCGATCCCGAACGCCCAGGCGCCAAACGCGCCATGCGTGCTCGTGTGGCTGTCGCCGCATACAATCGTTCGGCCCGGCTGTGTGAGCCCGAGCTCCGGCCCGATCACATGGACGATACCCTGCCCGGTTTCGCCCATGGCGTAGAGGCGCACTCCGTACTCGTCGCAATTTGTTCGCAACGTGTCGACTTGTGCACGCGTCTTATCGTCAGAGTACAACGGCTCGTCACCATCAAACAGCGTAGGGATGGAATGATCCATCGTGGCGATGGTTCGATCGGGACGTCTGAGCGGAATGTTCTTGCGCCTCAGCTCATCGAAAGCCTGAGGCGAAGTGACCTCATGAATCAGATGCAGATCGATATAGATAACCGCAGGGTGGTCTTCGGTCGCCGGCTGAACGACGTGGCGCGTCCAAAGTTTTTCGAAGAGCGTTCGCGCTTTTGGCTCGTTCATTGACCGTAAACGTCGACGAGCTCTTTTTGCCCCTGGCGCTCGGCGACAACACGGTTGATCACCCGTAAGAACGCGTCGGCGCTCACTCGCATCATGTCACCTCCGACCGCACGACCGCGACGGCGATTGCCGAGCTCCTCGACCTCGACGCTGACCTCACCGCGACCCGCGAGCCCACCGGTGAGCCCACGCACTTGGTAGTCCGTCAACGAAAGCTCGGTGCCGCTCGCCCGGCCCATCGCCCGGAAGATCGCCTCCACGGGGCCATCACCGCATGCCGCTTCCTTGACGCTGCGGCCAGCACGGTCGCGAAGACACACCGTCGCCGTCGAGCCAGATTCCGAACCCGAGCTCAGGTGCAAGTCGACGAGCTCCCAGATATCGACGAGCGCGGACTCGGCACCACTCATCAGCGCGTGCAAGTCGTCGTCGAGAACTTCTTTTTTCGTATCCGCAAGAGCATTGAACTCGACGAAGATCTCGGCGAGCTGCTCATTGCTCGGCTCATAGCCCAGCTCCTCCAGGCGTTTTTTCAGAGCATGGCGGCCACTGTGTTTTCCCAGAACGAGCGCGTTCGACCCGAGACCGATGTCTTCCGGTTTCATGATCTCGTACGTCAAGCGGTGCTGGATGACGCCGTGCTGATGGATCCCCGCCTCGTGCGCGAACGCGTTCTTGCCCACGATCGCTTTGTTTCTTTGGACGACGAGACCCGTAACCTGACACAGAAGTTGGCTGGCCGGATAAATCTTGGTGGTATCGATTCCGGTCTCCACACCGTGGAAGTCAAAACGCGTCTTCATCGACATCACGACTTCCTCGAGCGACGCGTTACCGGCACGCTCGCCAATGCCGTTGATCGTGCACTCGATCTGGCGCGCTCCGGCGTCCACGGCGGCGAGACTGTTCGCCACCGCGAGACCGAGATCATTGTGGCAATGCACGCTGATGACGGCGTCGTCGATATTGCTCACGTGTTTCTTGAGATAACTGATGAGCTCGGCAAATTCCCGCGGCATCGCATACCCCACCGTGTCCGGGATATTGACCGTTCGAGCACCTGCCTCGATCGCTTTCTCAACGACCTCGGCAAGAAAGTCGGGCTCGGTGCGGGCCGCGTCCTCGGGAGAGAACTCGATGTCGTCGCAGAGCTCGCGCGCCATCGATACGCTTTCAACTGCGCGCCGCACGATTTCTTCTTTGGCCATCGAGAGCTTGAACTCACGGTGAATCGCACTCGTGGCAAGAAAGACATGAAGCCTTGCCTTGGGAGCATCCTTGAGTGCTTCCCACGCGC